>CAZSSR010000169.1:0-3021 GCA_964609605.1 uncultured Bacillaceae bacterium
CGCCGCTGCGGCGGCGTCTTTTGATATTTTTTTTATTTCTAAAAGTTCATTCATCAACTCATCGTCAATATGAAGTCGTCCTGCAGTATCAATAATAATAACATCTCTTAGTTCTTCTTGAGCGCTTTTAATACCCTTCTTTACAATTTCCACAGGTGACCTGTTATTTTGCATACTGAAAACTGGAACATTCAGTTGTTCACCTAGTACTTGCAATTGTTTTATTGCAGCCGGTCGATATATATCAGCAGCTATTAACATAGGTTTTTTATTTTGTTTTAATAAATATTTAGCCAATTTCGCAGCATGTGTAGTTTTACCTGCACCCTGCAATCCTACCATTAAAATAATTGTCGGTGGTTTAGAAGATAATTGTAATTTGCTTATCTCTCCACCCATAAGTGCAGTTAATTCCTCATTAACAACTTTAATAACCTGTTGTCCTGGTGTTAAACTTTTTAATACTTCTTGTCCAACAGCTCTTTCTTTAACCTTTGCAATAAATTCTTTAACAATTTTAAAATTAACGTCAGCTTCTAAAAGAGCTAAACGGACTTCTCTCATAGTAATATCTAGATCTTCTTTTGAGACAGTTCCTTTTCCGCGTAATTTATTAAAAGTTTCCTGCAGTCGGCTAGTTAATCCCTCAAAAGCCATAATGACTGCCCCCTAATCTATCCGCTTTAATAGCGTTATTTGTTCCATTATTTCTAAATAATTGTTTTCATTTGGATTAGTTAATATATTTTCAATATCTGCAATTATTTTTTGCCTAACCTGATATTTTTCAAATAATTTAAGCTTCTCTTCATAATCATCTAAGATTTCTTCTGTGCGTTTAATATGCTCATATGCACCTTGTCTAGATATATTAAACTCTTCTGCAATTTCCGTAAAGGATAAATCATCTTGAAAATAAAGCTCTGTATATCTTTTTTGTTTATCAGTTAATAATTCTTGATATATATCATAGAGTATAATATATTTTGTAGTTCTATCGAGCATAATAGCACCACCAATCTGTAAAGGATAATAACTTTACACAACTATATACTATTCGATGTATATGCGTCATGTCAAGCTTTATATATCATTATTTTTCATCAAAAAAAACGTCATCAAAAATAGCGTTAATAAATTGTTTAGGTTTAAATACTTCTAAATCACCAATTTTCTCACCCATTGTCACGTATTTTACTGGTATCCCTAATTCGTGACATATCGAAATAACTATTCCTCCTTTAGCAGTACCGTCTAACTTGGTTAATACTATCCCAGTAACATTAGCCGCTTCTCTAAATAATTTAGCCTGTTGCAATGCATTCTGTCCAGTAGTAGCATCTAAAACTAACAATATTTCATGTGGAGCGTCAGGAATTTCTTTTTGGATTGTACGAAATATTTTATTGAGCTCCTGCATTAAATTAGTTTTATTATGAAGACGCCCTGCAGTATCACATAATAATAAATCAATATTTTTAGCCTTAGCAGATTTAATTGCATCAAATATCACTGCAGAAGGGTCCGCACCAGCTTGATGCTTAACAATATTTACTCCTATTTGTTCTCCCCATACTTCTAATTGTTCAATAGCACCAGCTCTAAATGTATCACCTGCGGCTAACATAACCTTTTTACCTTCTTGATTATATTTATTAGCCAGTTTACTTATAGAAGTTGTTTTACCTACTCCATTTACTCCAACAAATAAAATAATATTTAATCTATCATTCTGAATATTTAACACATTACTATCCTTGTCAACTTCTAATATATCTAAAATCGCTTCAGCTAATGAAGTTTTCAATTCAATCGGTTCTTCATTCTTTTTATTACTTAAATTTCCTTTCAACTGTTCAATAAGTGTCATAACAGTATTAATACCCATATCAGCACTTATTAATATTTCTTCTAATTCTTCGTAAAATTCTTCGTCAATCTTTTTTCGATTTTTTATTAATCCTTCTAATTTTACAATGAAACTATTTCTTGTTTTCCCTAAACCAACATCTAATTTTTTCGAACTCTTCTCTTTTTCTTTATTAAAAAAGACCATAAAAAACTCCTCCATTATTTAAGGAATTATATTGCTTCAACTTTTTCCTTGTCCTCAAATCTTACTGAAACTAATCTTGATACACCAGCTTCTTGCATTGTAACACCATATAATATATCTACCCCTTCCATCGTACCCTTGCGATGAGTAACAACAATGAATTGAGTATCTTTACAAAATTCTCTTAAATATTCAGAAAATCTTAATACATTAGGATCATCTAAAGCAGCATCAACTTCATCTAAAACAGAAAAAGGAACCGGCTTTACTCTTAATATTGCAAATAATAAAGTAATTGCTGTTAATGCTTTTTCTCCACCTGATAGTAACGCCAAATTTTGCAACTTTTTCCCTGGCGGTTGAGCTACTACCTCAATACCTGTATCTAAAATATTATCTGGATCTGATAGAATTAAATCCGCTCTACCGCCATTAAATAATTTAGCAAAAACAATTTGAAACTGTTCTCGTATTGCTTCAAAGCTTTCAATAAAAAGCTTAGTCATTTCTTCATCCACTTCTTCAATCACTTTATACAACGTTTCTTTTGCATTTGTAAGATCATCTTTTTGAATATTTAAAAAATTATATCTTTCAGATACCCTGTCATATTCCTCAATAGCACCTAAATTAACTTCTCCTAATGACTGCAGAAGATTTCTTAACTTATGCAATTCAGATCTTGCTTTATTAATATTCTCTATTTTCTCAACATTTTCTTTTGCCCACTCATAACTCATTTCATATTCTTCAGCTAACTGTCTTAATAAGTTTTCTAATTGAGTATCCAAACGGCTTAATTTAATTTCATTTTGGTGTAAATGTTCTTCTGTTATTTTTAGTTTAGCTCTAATATCTTTTGATCCAGCTAATTTTTCGTCAATAGCTAATGAATTTTTAAGTCTGATCTGACGTTGCTCACTTATTACTCCTTGAATAAATTCCTTCTCTTTTTTCAATAGTTC
>CAZSSR010000170.1:0-3014 GCA_964609605.1 uncultured Bacillaceae bacterium
ACGTTTTAAATGAAGCTATTAACCAACAAGAAGCTGGAGCAGATATATTGGATATAAATGTTGGGTTGCCAGAAATTGATGAAGAAAAGGTTATGGTAAATGTAATAAAAGAAATACAGTCAATAATTAATTTGCCACTTCAAATAGATAGTTCAAATGCTAAGGTTATAGAAGCAGCTTCCCGATTATATAATGGTATTCCAATTATTAATTCGGTTAATGGAAGAAAAGAAGTTATGGAAGAAATTTTCCCGATAGCAAAAAAATATGGTGCATGTATAATTGCTTTAACATTGGATGAGAATGGAATTCCAGAAAGAGCAGAAGAGAGAGCTGATATTGCCCGGAAAATCATTGATACTGCAAAAGAATATGGTATTTCTAAGGAAAAAATAATAATAGATTGTCTAGTATTGACTGCTTCTGCACAACAAAAAGAAGTTATGGAAACAATTAAAGCTATAAGAATGGTAAAGGAAGAATTTGATGTTGTAACAACATTAGGTGTTAGTAATGTATCCTTCGGATTACCAAACAGAGGATTATTAAATCAGACTTATCTTGTTATGGCATTAACTGAAGGACTAGATACGCCAATTGTTAATCCTAATGATAAAATTATAGTTGATACTATAAATGCTTTTAAAGTACTCAATAGTGAAGATAATGATGCAAATGATTTTATAAGAAATTATATAAATTCTAATAATCTGCGGGAAAAAAATATAGAGAATATGGATAGTAGTAAAACATTAATAGATATAATTGTAAAAGGATTAAAAGAGGAATCTTCAATAAAAACAAAAGAGCTTTTGACACAAATGGAGGGTATGGATATTGTAAATAAATATTTAATTCCAGCATTAGATATTGTGGGTGATAAGTATGAAAAGGAAGAAATATTCTTACCACAGCTTATACAATCTGCTGAAACTGTGAAGAGGTCTTTTGAAGTAATAAAAAGCACATTAAATGATCATGGAAACAAACAAATAGTAAAAGAAAAGATTGTTTTAGCAACTGTTAAAGGAGATGTTCATGATATAGGAAAGAACATAGTTAAAATAATTCTTGAAAACTATGGTTTTGATATAATAGATTTAGGGAAAGATGTTTCGATTGAAAAAATTGTAAATGCAGTAAAAGAAAACAATGTTAAATTAGTTGGGTTAAGTGCATTAATGACAACGACTGTGAAAAATATGGAGGATACTATTACTGCGCTTAAGGAAAACAATCTAAACTGTCAAGTAATTGTTGGTGGTGCAGTTCTTACACAAGAATATTCTAATATGATAAATGCTGATTATTATGCAAAAGATGCGCAGGAGGCTGTTAGAATAGCTAAGCAAGTATTAAAATAAAGTACATTTTATATAATAGCAGTCCATAAAGGTAAAAAGAGAGTTTCATTAACTACATATAGTAGTTTTGTGAAATTCTCTTTTTATGTCGATAAAAGTAAAAATATAGTATAATATGAATAAATATAGAAAATATAGGTGACAAAATGAAAAATATGTTTTATTATAAAACATATAGAAAATAATAGAAAAAATGGGTGGTATAAGGTGCCAAACAATAAGTCTTTAAGAATTCATATACAAATTAGTATTGTAGCGGCTGTTATAGGGGTTACATTAATTATCGGAGGGTTAATTAAAGCTTTTTAAAAGGAGGTTCTAATGAAAACTAATGGGTAGAATAGATCTTATTATTGTGGATAAGAATTTAGAATATATTGAGTTATTAACTAGGTATATTCGCGAAACTGAATATGAAAAAAAATTTTTAATAAAAACATTTTCTAATGTTGAATATTTAGAAAAATATTTAGAATCACATTCATCAATAGAAATATTGTTAATAGATGCAGAAGATCTATCAGAGATTCTTTCACACAAAAGTATAAAATTAATTATTCTTTTATCCGACACTTCAGTTATTGACGAAAAATGTCAATACGATTGTATATATAAATTCCAACCATTAAATAAAATTGTATCAAGAATTTTGGGTTTGTATTTAGAAAAATGTAGCGGATGGATTAATCTAATTGAAGGTAATAAAACAAAGGTAATTTCTGTATATTCTGCTTCAGGTGGTAGTGGTAAAACTACTCTGGCAATAAATCTAGCAAAACAATTAGCTATTAGATATAAAAAAGTTTTTTATCTTAATTTGGAATCAATTAATGCAACAGAGATTTTCTTTTCAAAGAGTGAATCATATGATTTTTCAAAAATATTATTTTATTTAAAAAATAATCCATCGATTGTTGTTTCAAGAATTGAAACATATAAGAAATATAGTCCTGATATTAATGTAGATTATATAGAAACTTTTATCAATTCAAATGAACTATTTGAAATGTCAAAGAATGATATTAAAATTTTACTAGAAGCAATTAAAAGCCTAGAAATCTACGATTATATCATTTTAGACTTGGAAACATCATTGCAGGAGTATGTAATTAGTTCATTATTAGAAAGTAAGTTAATATTTTGGCCAATATTAGATGATATACAAAGTATACATAAAACTAAAAACGTTATTAAATTATTACATAACAACTTAGATGAGGTTGAATATTTAGATTTAACTAAGAGTATAAATTTTATTCTAAATAAATATTCTGATAAAGATATTAAAAACGATTTTTCAAAATATGAAATTAATTTATCTGGACACTTACCGTATGTTCCTGAATGGGAAACTATTATAAATAAAAACCAAATTTTTAATAATTATTTATATATAAATAAATTAAATAGTTTATTAATTTCATTAGGTATAAACTAGTAATTCGCGAATGGATGAAAAATAATGGATGTTCTCTTATTATCAATTTTTTTAGGCATTTTAGCTGGAATAGGTTTGATTATTTATGAAAAGGTAATTAAAAGAAAACAATTAATTACTTTAGAGATGATTTCATCTAAGGTTATACAAAATTCATTTAAAGATTCAGAAAAAATTGTAATCAGTAATGATGACAGATTAATAGATTACTC
>CAZSSR010000171.1:0-3012 GCA_964609605.1 uncultured Bacillaceae bacterium
TGGTAGAAAATTAGATTTTTTAATACAAGAAATGAATAGAGAAGTAAATACTATAGGATCAAAAGCTAATGATTTAAAGTTAAGTCAAATAGTTGTTGAAATGAAAAGTGAACTTGAAAAATTAAGAGAACAAGTACAAAATGTTGAGTAAAAATTAACAAGATATAACTAAATTATTACTAGCCAATAGGGGGAAAAATAATGTCAATTAAGCTTATTAATATTGGTTTTGGAAATATTGTTTCCGCAAATCGAATAATTTCAATTGTTAGTCCTGAATCTGCACCAATAAAAAGAATTATTCAAGAAGCTAGAGAAAGAAGTATGTTAATCGATGCTACATATGGAAGAAGAACCAGGGCGGTAATCATAACCGATAGTGACCATGTTATTTTATCAGCTGTTCAACCTGAAACTGTTGCAAATCGTTTAATTGCTAAAGACGATATAAGCGAAGAGTAGAACTAGGGGTGTAATAATATGTTTATGCAGAGAGGTCTATTGATTGTTCTTTCAGGTCCTTCGGGAGTTGGAAAAGGAACGGTGTGTTCATCATTAAGAAAACAAAATAAAGAGATTATTTATTCTGTTTCATCAACCTCAAGGAAGCCTCGGCCTAATGAGATAGAAGGAGTAAATTATTTTTTTAAAGAACGTGAAGAGTTTGAGGATATGATTAGAAATGATACCTTATTGGAATGGACAGAATATTGTGGTAATTATTACGGAACGTCACTTTCGTTTGTAGAAGAGAATATAAAAAGTGGTAAAGATATAATTTTAGAAATTGAAGTGCAAGGTGCAGTAAAAGTTAAAAAGAAGTATTCAGAGGGAATTTTTATATTTCTAATACCACCTTCTTTTTCTGAATTAAAAAACCGTATAGAATATAGGGGAACGGAAAACGAAAAAGATATTTATGGTAGAATGAATGTTGCTAAAGAAGAGTTTCAAATGATAGAACATTATGATTATGTTATAATAAATGATAAGCTTCAAGAAGCTGTAAATGGTATTTCATCCATTATTGAAGCTGAAAAACTTAAAAGAGAACGTATTTTACCGTATTTTAAAACTATGTTAAAGGAGGAATTATTTTGATTTTTCCATCGATTGATAAATTATTAGAAAAGGTTGATAGTAAATATACTTTAGTTATTGCTGCATCAAGAAGAGCACGGATAATCAAAGAAGGTGGACGATTACTTATTAATTCACCAAAATCTAAAAAATTTGTAGGAATGGCTTTAGAAGAAATTGATCAAGGTCAATTAATTATTATAAATAACGAAGCTTAAAAATAACATTATATAAGTTGTTTATAACTTTGACAACGTCAACATTAAGATAGACTGTAGGAAATCTTTAATTTCTACAGTCTAATTTATCTCGCATATAAGGTGCCGTAAAACTCCAACATCAAGAATTAGTGTAATCCTAGCAATTCTAAGTGGGAGATAACGACACCTAAATGTCCGATTGGTTCAACTAACAATTGGTGGAGGATGAAGAAAAACCTCCACTGATTGAAGTTTCACTTTATAGGAGTTGATATAATGAAAAATAAAAAAATTGTTATAGGAATTGCTGGAGGCATAGCTGCTTATAAATCTGCTTCTATTATAAGTATGCTTGCTAAAAAAGGGGCGGATATTCAAGTAATTATGACTGAATCTGCTACAAAAATTATAACTCCGTTAACTTTACAAGTTTTATCGAAAAAACATGTATATACAGATACATTTGATCCATATAATCCAAATAATGTAGCCCATATAAATATTGCTAACAATGCTGATTTAGTATTAATTGCGCCAGCAACTGCGAATGTTATAGCGAAATTAGCACACGGAATTGCTGATGACATGCTTACTACAACAATGTTAGCTATTAAATGTCCGATTTTCATTGCGCCTTCAATGAATGAGGATATGTTTAATCACGTATCAGTTCGCGATAACTTAGATATTTTAAGATCAAGAGGAGCTCATATTATTACTCCAGGATTTGGATTTTTAGCAGAAGGATATTTAGGAAATGGAAGATTACCGGAACCAGAAGAAATAGTTGAAATTGTTGAGAATTATTTTAAGGGCTGCAATGATTTTTCTGGCAAGAAATTCTTGATTACTGCTGGCCCCACAAGAGAATCGATTGATCCAGTAAGATTTATAACCAATCATTCAACTGGGAAAATGGGTTATGCACTAGCGGAAGTTGCGTGTGAACGTGGTGGGGAAGTACTATTAATTTCAGGGAAAACGAATCTAGCACCTCCAGTAGGCGTAAAGGTAATTGATATAGATACTGCAGAAGAAATGTATAAGCAGGTATTGGATAACCTTGAATATGCAGATATAATTATTAAAACGGCTGCAGTTGCTGATTACAGACCAAAGCATGTATATACTGATAAAATTAAAAAAAACGATGATTTATGGTCAATTGAAATGGAGAGAACAAGAGATATAGCTAAAGAAATTGGAATTAGAAAAGATAAGGAACAATTTTTAATTGGATTTAGTGCAGAAACCAATAATTTGATAGAGAATGCCAAATCGAAGCTAATTGCTAAAAATATGGATATGATTGTAGCTAATAATATTTTACAAGATGGGGCAGGATTTGCATGTGACTCAAATATCATAACTATTATAACTAAGTCTGGTGATGAAATAACATATCCAAAAATGAGCAAGAAAGAATTAGCAGCTAAAATTTTAAATGAGGTAAAATCAAGATTGAAAGGGAAAGACAATTAGTGTATGCTACTGTAGTTTTGGATATCCCAGATATTAGACATCAAGGTTTTGATTATAAGATTCCTGATACCTTATTGCCACCTGTTAAAATAGGTTGCCGTGTTCTTGTTCCACTAGGAAGAAGAATAGTTCAGGGTTATGTTATAAATATTGAATCTACTACTAATATAAAAAACATTAAAGAGATTAGTGAAAACCTTGATATTATACCTATGTTTAATAAAGAATTAATTGAGCTTGCTAAGTGGAT
>CAZSSR010000172.1:0-3008 GCA_964609605.1 uncultured Bacillaceae bacterium
AGATTGAATTAAATGATAACCATCTCCATAAGGATCACCCCAAGGGTTAAGGTATGATGTGAATCGTGAAAGTCTATAACCAGAAGATAAAAATATAATTGGAAGTGAAATTAAACTAATTACGATTAGATAAAATATATGTTTTATTCTAGCCCCACCTACAATTAGAATTATACCTGCAGTAACAGTTAAAATTAAAGCTGATCCGTAGTCTGGCTGAAGTGCGATTAATATAATAAATAGTAATATAACTATTAATGAGGGTAAAAGCCCCTTTTTTAAATCAGTTATTTTTTCTTTTTTCTTAGTTAGTAGTGCAGATAGATAAATGATTAATCCCAATTTTGCAAATTCTGTTGGTTGAATAGTTTTTGAACCTGTTTCAGAATTAAAACCTATCCAACTATGTGCACCATTAAGCTTAACCCCAATACCCGGAACAAAAACGAGTATAAGTAGAAATAGAGAGATAAATAAAAAAAACAGAAAATATTTTTTATAAAAATTAGGACGTAAATTCATACATACAATCATTAAGAATAATCCAATTATCGAGAAAAGTATTTGTTTACTTGTAAAATACCATTTATTATCGTATTCCCAATATGAAATTGTGAAGCTAGAGCTATAAATCATCACAATACCAAATCCAACCAAACCTATTGTTAAAAAAAGCAATAGAAAATCAGGTGTACCTCGGTTTGATTTCATCTTTATTGTGCTCCCCTCAATAATATTGGACTATATTGTACATTTATATTACTTGCATATGAATTATTTTACTTCTACATAAATATAGAAGATTTCTTTGATATTTACTATAACAAATTGTATTAAGAATTAGAATGTTATTTTTAATGCTGCTCCCTTTAAAAAGAACGAGTGTTCCATTATAATAGGAATAGAATATATTATTAGATAAAAGAAGGTTGATAAAATTGATGTATCCTAAAGAGTACCAAGAATTCTCCATAGTAGTTAAAAAACATATAACATTAAATATTTTATTTAAAACAATAGAATATGATAAAAATATAATAAATAATTCTAAATGTAAATTAGCAAAAACTTATAATGACAGTTTAGTCGAGATTCAATGGATAATAGAAAAGGATTTACGACAATTAAAGAAAGAGATGAACATCTTAGGTGGATCAATAATTGAAGAAAATCAGGCTTCAGATGTTAGAGTAATTAAAGTAAAATTTAAAAATTACATATATGTCCACCGTTATCTTAATTATGTATTACAATCAGAATGCGAACAATTATTGAAGAGCTTTTTAGTAAATAGAGGATAAAGAAAAGCTTTTTGTATGTAAAATGTTTGTATGTCTAGTTAATAGTAGTATATGGAAGGATATATAAGTATACAATTGGTATTCAAAAAACAAAATAAATTGTATTAATAATACGTACAAATATTAAGGAATACAGAGGTTGCAATGAATTGTGTATTTATATAAACTTATTATATAAACCATTCGTGAATCTAGTCATTTGCATTATTTGTAAAATGATTTTTTTTTTTCAAAATACGAAGTATGAACTAAACAAACGAGATTTAATAAGGAGAAAAAATAAATGAGTAAGATTGAAGTTAATAATGTTACGAAAATATATGGACATAATAGAGTTGAAGCATTAAAAAGAATGAAAAATGGGGAAAGTAAAGAAAAGATTTTAAAGGATACAGGAGCAACTGTAGGTGTTAATCAAGCCACCTTTTCGGTTGAAGAAGGTGAAGTATTTGTTATTATGGGCTTATCAGGAAGCGGTAAATCTACACTAATTAGACTAATTAATAGATTAATTGAGCCTACATCTGGAGAAATTATTATAGATGGTCAAGATATTGTTAAGATGGATAAGAAAGAGTTAAGAGAGATTAGACGTAATAAATTAAGTATGGTTTTTCAACATTTTGCTTTATTACCACATAGGAATATATTAAATAATGTTATATATGGTTTAGAGATTCAAGGGATGGATAAAAGTGAACGAGAAAGAAAAGCTAAAATAGCTTTAGCTAATGTGGGTTTAGAAGGTTACGAAAATAGCATGCCCAATCAATTAAGTGGTGGTATGCAACAAAGAGTTGGATTAGCAAGGGCACTAGCTAATGAATCGGATATATTATTGATGGATGAGGCGTTTAGTGCATTGGATCCTTTAATAAGAAAGGAAATGCAAAATGAATTATTACAGTTACAAGAATCCCTACATAAAACAATATTATTTATAACTCATGATTTAGATGAAGCGCTTAAGTTAGGTGATCGTATAGCGATTATGAATAATGGAGAAATAGTTCAGATTGGAACACCTGAGGAAGTACTTAATAATCCTAAAAATCAATATGTTTCAAATTTTGTTCAAGATGTGGATAGGTCAAAGGTATTAAATGCTGAAAATATAATGAAAAAACCTGATGTTATTACAACTTGGAAAGATGGTCCTAGAGTAGCTATACGGAAGATGGAAGAAGCAGGCATTTCAAGTATTTTTGTTGTGGATAAGGAAAGGAATCTAAAAGGACTTTTGACTATAGACGCTGCTTTAAAAGCTGCAAAAGAGAAAAAATGGGTAGAAGAAATGCTGACGCAGGTTTATTTTTAGGATGGCGTCCACATTCAATGTTTGCTATGTGGGATTTAAAGGTAATTTCTGACGCAGACGATACTTTTAGTACTCAAGAGGTACATGTATTAGCTTCAACTGATTTGAAAGAAAGAGCACCAGAAGCTTATGCACTATTGAGCAACAGGAGCATTTCTGTTGGTGATATTGAGAGTATGATTCTTGAATTAGAAAAAGGTGGAAAGGCAGAAGAAATAGCACAAGAATGGATAGATAATAATCAAGATAAAGTAAACGAGATGTTAGGAAAATAATATTTTAAAATAGAGAAGAAGATTGACCTTATGAATTAAAGGTCAATCTTTTTTTTTGTAATAAATTAGTAATTCTTGATTAATTACCGTAAAAGTGATAATATTTTTATAATA
>CAZSSR010000173.1:0-2992 GCA_964609605.1 uncultured Bacillaceae bacterium
ATTAATTCAATAATAAAGTAAAAAAACTTTTCAATATAATTATTTTTTTCTAATTTTAATAAAACTTCATTAGTTGAAATATTGATTAAAACATCCAATCCGATAGTAAATAAATTTTCCGCTTCACTTTTTATTGTATCATCAAATTTATCAAACCAAATTCCTAACGGCTCTTTTTTTGCCTTAATCCAAAAATCATATATAAGATTATTAATAGATTTTTGTGTTCGTTCTTCTGCAAGAAGCTGTTCCAAATAAGATATCGTTCTTTCATTAATTTTCTCAGCATCCATAAAAAGACCTGTTAAAAAGCCAACTGTTCCACCTTTATTAAGAGGTTGTGTGATTATAGATTTTATTTTACGCTTACCCTCTATAGATAATATATACTCACTAATTATCTTAATTATATACTTTGATAAATCTTCAATTTTCTCATCAATATTACTTAGCGTTCCCTCTGACAAGACCTCCTCGAGTGTTTTAATTCTTATCTCATCTTTATTCAATAATTCAACCAATGCCTTATCTTTTAAATTTCTCAATTTTTCTTGCCAGTCTTGTTTAAACAGTGTTAAAAACTCATCCCCTAGTCCTCTGTTCTTCTTTTTATACTCCTCTATAAAATTTATTATATTTTCAAATACCTTTTCTTTGAAATTAGATTTTTCTATAAATCCCTTCATTCCTTCAACTGTAAAAAGATAATCCTCTACAATCCGACCCAATCGATTCGCAATATCATCTCTTCTTTTTGGGATCAACCCCGGAGTAAATGGAACATGAAATGCACCTATTTTCCATGAAGTATATGGATGAAATAACATCTTTATTGCAAGATGGTTAGTAAGCGAACCAATAATAATGCCTATTAATGTAGCAATGATAATAAAATACACTAAAACATTCCCCATTTCATGCTCTATCTAAATAGATAAATAAATAACTATAGCTTTATTATATATGGTCAAGTCAATAGTCTAACACCTTGCAAGTGTAAAATTATATTATAAATTAGCAATTAATAATCTTTGATAGTAATTTAAGTTTAGACCATATATGAATTATTATAAGAAAAATTCACTTCTTTAAAAGAAATGAATTTTTCCTAACGACTATAACAATATTAATTATTTGTACTAGCCTACCATAAATCTTATCTTCCTTTCCACTCATGCGCAGCTATACTGATAACATCAGGAGGATTATCAATTAGTTTATATCTTGATTTTCCTGCATTTACTATAATTACAACTGTTGGATTGGAGATTGTTAGAGTAAATCTATTTATTAAATCTTCGTATAGATATGGAAAATTTGTATTTGAGTCGTCAAAAAATCTTATGTCATATTGAATTTGTTGTGTAAAGTAGCTATTAGTCCCAGGAAATAATTCTAGACTTAACTTCAAATTTTTATGCAAAATATATTCTATTGCTTTAATACTTTCAATCTTATTAAAAACTAAATAACCATTTGTATATTGATCAAGTAAAATATATTGCGCAGCTCCTGCTGCAGCTTCCTCAGCGACAAATTTGAGATTAAAAGCTTGTTCTTGATGTAGGTTATACTCAGACTGATAGGTTGTGAAAATCATAAAAACAAAACACAAGGCTAATCCTATAATATATGCCTTCATTTAATCAACAACTCACTGGGAACTTCCCCTCTAATTATATATTCATAACCATTAATATCATCACCTATCCCAAAAAAAATGTTCATGGCAATTACTTCATCAATAGGTATACCTATTTCAAAGGATATCATTTCTCTAGTATCAAAACTATCAAAGCGATATTTTGGTGTAGTTGTTACTTCAATCCTGATTTGTGATGCATCAATATTTAATGCATCACAAATCTTATTTTCCATTTCATTAATATTATAAGGTTTAAAATATCCATCTGTTCTTGCCTTTTGAGCGGCATTATAAACAATATTATTCACAGTTTGAGTTTTATAATGATTAATTTGATTTATCGTCCACTGTAAAGGGAAAAAAATTAATATCAAAAAGACTGCAAATCCAACAATATATTCCTTCATTATCTATCCTCAATAAATTCTATTCATTTATTTCGTTTATTTCATTTATCATTTTTAATGCAACACCATCTATACTAGACCTCATACTATTAGAATTTGTGGAATCTAGAATTAGCGTGTTTGCTATATAGACTCCTAAAATTATCAATGCAATTGTAACAATAAATTGTTTCATATTTTCACTTCCTTTATTTTATTAAAAGAAAAATTGCAAATTACTTAAAGATTCAAGATAATAAACGATAACAACAAAATTTAGCATAACTATAACACTTGTAGCTATTACTATAAAATAAATAAAATTGCTTCTATTCTCGTTAGCTACTAATTTATTCGTTTCACGCTCCTTCCTCATCGTCTCATATAATAAATAAATATGGTTATATAATTCATTAGGTGTTAAATCATCTAATTTTCGAAATATAATTGACAACTCTTTTGCTTCTTTTGTATTAATCGTCAATTCAAAATAATTACATGCCTCTTCTTTTTTTCCCAGACTCCATAGTGCGATCATTCTATTAAATATTGGTTTTGTTTTATTTGTAAATTTACTTAATTGTTCTAATATAAAATCAGAACTTATAGAACTATTTTTTTTTGTAGTTGCAATGTTTTTTAATTGTGAAATACATCTGAATACCTCTATATTCATTTTTGTTTTATAATTAAAAATAATGATGTCGATAGTATATTTAAATGGAGTCTTTATCCCTAAAAAATCGGATTTAGATGAAGTTAAGATAAATAAAAGTAATATTAATAATATTGAACTAAAAGAATATGTCTCCTTAACCAAAACATAGAAAAATATATATAGAGTTATCCAAACTATAAAGACAAAATAACGGATTATCTGATACTGTGTAGATGTTATCTTAATCCCAGATTGATTCAAAATTTTACTAACATTATCATCCTCAATTTTGATTTTTAAATA
>CAZSSR010000174.1:0-2964 GCA_964609605.1 uncultured Bacillaceae bacterium
GTTCAAAGTGCAGACCAGAAGACTAGAGAGAAATATAATGAGAGTATTTCTTCTATAAAACAACAAATAGAAGATGCTAAGTTAAAGATGAGTGATTTAAATGATGCAAGTGAGAATGCTTGGGATGATATTAAAGACGGGGTAGATAAATCTGTTAAGAGTATTGGACAAGCATTTGAGAAAGCCAAATCACATTTTAAAGATTAATTTCAATAAAAAGCAGAGACAAAAGCGTCTCTGCTTTTTATATTAACTTGTGCTTGTAATTATTGTCAATGTGTTTTATCATAGTAGCAAGGTAGGTGAGCTCTATGTATGGCTTAGTTCTGGAGGGTGGCGGTGGTAAGGGTGGTTACCATATAGGTGTCTGGAAAGCATTAAGAGAACTAGGAATAGAGATAGGGGCTGTAACGGGTACCTCTGTTGGAGCATTAAATGGTGCTTTTATAACGCAAGATAAATTTGAGGAAGCTTATGAATTATGGTACAATATGAACCCTAGTTTAATTGTTAATGTAGATGCCAAGGTACATAATGATCTTATCAATTTCACAATTAATTTTAAAGATTGGGATAAGTATTTTGATTATTTTAAAAAATTATTAAAAAATCGCGGGCTCGATGTTGAACCTTTAAAAGATCTAATAAGAAAATATGTGGATGAAGATGCAATAAGGAATTCTCCGATAGAATTTGGTCTTGTAACAGTCTCTTTAACTGATAGAAAACCAGTTGAGATATTTGTTGATGAAATTCCAATTGGAAAGCTACCAGATTATTTACTCGCATCTTCTTATTTGCCAGCATTTAAGACTCAAACTATTGATGATAAATACTTCTTAGATGGTGGTTTTTATGATAACCTACCGATTAATCTAATATATAATAGAGGGTATAAAAATATTATAGCCGTTGATATGAAATCTTTAGGGTTCAAACGTTCAGTTAATGCTTCAGATATTATTGTAACCTCAATTACTCCTTCTGGGGATTTAGGTATGACGCTGGAATTTGATACTGAACAATCTAGGAAGAACATATTGATGGGGTATTTAGATACATTGAAAGTTTTTGGTAAGTATGAGGGCGATACATATTATATTGATAGTATTCCTAATGAGAGTTTTTTTATAAACTATCTTTTAAGTTTAGAAGATGAACAGATAATTGAGATGGCTAGTGAAATTGGGATACCTGAAGGGTCGTCGAAAAGGATACTATTGGAAAGAATTATACCTGAATTTGCCAAGCTTTTTGGATTAGATATAAACTCTTCATATAAGGATATTGTAGTTAAATTTATCGAACTGCTAGCAGTAACATCTGATGTAGAGAGGTTAAAGGTATACTCCTTTGAGGAACTTAAGCAAGAAGTTTTTAATAAAATTCAAGATGCTGAAACTAATTTAATTATTTTAAATAATATACCAATTTTTTTTAAAAAGTCTTATTTATTTAAACATTCATTAAAAAGCGATTTAATTATTAAATGGGCAAAAATAGTCATTGGGATAGATAAATAATTGTATTTACTAAAGGCGGAAACCATATGGAATTAGGGAGTATTGATAATCATACATTATTAATTGTTGTTAGATTTGTTATATTTTTAATGATTTTTATTCTAGTGATTATGCAATATCTATATAGAAAAATTACTGGATTGGGTTATGCAATAACAGGAAATATTCTCTTAATAATTAGTAATCTGTTATTAGATTATGTTATTATAAATAACAATACTTATTTAATACTAATATTAACAGTATTAAATCTTTTAGGTAAGACGTTCTTAATTATGGCAATATTTGCTTTTTTTAAGAGCAAAATAAGAATGAATTTATATATAATATTAAACTTATTAAATATAGTCACAGCTTATTATTTTGTGTTTGTTGATAATGATCTCAGTTATCGACGAGCCTTTTTATCTTTATTTGTATTCATCATATTCATCGATGGCGGGCTTTTTTTAAGAAAAAAATATAATACTAGATGTCTATCATCTTACAAGGTATTAGAATATTTATTATATTTTTTCTCACTATATTATTTTTTAAGAATGATTTACAGCTTTACTTTAGAGATAAATACAATCTACCTAGTTGATGAGGACGTTTTGACTAGTGTAACTGTATTAATCTTAATACTATTTACTATACTTCTAACATTTGCATTTTCTTTTATGACGCTGGATACACTCTATGATAACCTTAAACAACATAGTATAAAAGATCCCTTAACAAAACTGTATAATAGAAGATATATTCAGAGCACTCTTAGAAATCTTATGACAGAGGTTCGGAGGAAAGAACGTACTTTTCTTATAGTGTTTTTGGATTTAGATCATTTTAAAAGGGTCAATGATACTTATGGTCATAATTTTGGGGATGAAGTATTAGTTTGGTTTTCAAGGCTTCTTAGGAATAATTTAAGGGAAGTTGATATAGTTGGGAGATATGGTGGGGAAGAGTTTATTGCAATATTAACTGATACAAGTATTACTGATGGGTATCAAACCTTTGAAAGAATTTTAAGTAAGGCTAATGAATTTGAATGGAAACATAAGGGTCTAAAGGTGACATTTAGCGGAGCGATAATGGAAGTTTCAAAAGTGAATATGCATGAAAAAATCCTTGATTTGATCGATAAAGTTGATAAAAAAATGTACCAAGCAAAGACGCAAGGAAGAAATCAGATTTTAATAGTAAATGAAGATGAATAAATAAAATTTATTTATCTTTATCAAGATTGTTAAAATATTCTTGTCTCTCTAATTTAAATAGTAATGCTTCTTCAATAGTATCTTTTTCTAATGAATATTCGTGCAACTTAACAAAATCGGTTGTATATTGGCTGAGCTTATTTTCTATAATATCGAGTTCTATTTCTAATGATTTTATTTCAGCAGGAATTTGTTCAAATTCCTTTTTTTCTTTATAAGTAAGTTTTTGTGTATTAACT
>CAZSSR010000175.1:0-2934 GCA_964609605.1 uncultured Bacillaceae bacterium
GAAGGGTTTTTATTAGAATCAAATTTTCTTATAGAATATTATAAATATAATACTTATATCCCGGATTTTTTCATTTCTAATAATAAAATTATTGAGGTTAAAGGTTATTGGGATATCCATAGTATTACACAAGTGAGTCTATTCAAACAACAATATATTGATAGAAAATTGTTTTTAATTGATAAGGATATGATGTATTCACTAAACAGATTATATGAAAAACTACTGCCAAATTGGAAAAGTACAAATATTAATATGACTATATATAAATTACCAGTTGTCGGAATCACCAGAAAAGAAAGAATAGATAACGTTAGAAGTTTAAAAGTTGGTTCAGAAGTTAATCTTAATCGTGATAAAAATAACGATTATGATATATATGCAATTAAAGTATTAAGTCTCGAGGGTGAGTTAATAGGTTATATTGCTAAGAACTGGGCAAGTATTTTTTCGGATAAATTAGATTTAGGCATGACTTTTACTGCAATAGTATCTAAAATTGAACCCAAAGTCATAATATTAGATGTTAAAAGAATGAACTTTGAGGAGAATATAGCTTATGAATTTTTACTGCCGTAAACATAAATTAAAGAAGAGTATCTTTATTGAATAGGTTTGTTTATTGGAAAACTTAGGTATTGGAAGATATTAATTAATAAATTAGTGTTATAATCGGTGCCTGAATCGGTGCCGAAACTAAAAATAACAATAAGAAATCAAAGAAAAAGGAAAAACAATAAAAAGGAATAAACCCTTGATATAATAATAATTTTAGGATATCTAAAGAAAAAATAGATAATTAAAAATAATAAGCTAAACCATCTTGACAGGGTGGGGGTCGCTGGTTCGAACCCAGTCCGAGTCACCAGATAAAATCAACGATAGCAAGGGGTTAAGAATTTATACCTTTGCTATATTTTTGTTAATGAGTTAGTCATTGAGGAAATCATTGGAATTTAAGAGTTTTAAATATAAAATGAATATAAGATAAATTTTAATGTGGAGTGTGAGTAAATTGAAATATCTAGTAATAAAAAAGCAACCCAATAGTAAAAAATGTATTGTTTGTGGTTTAAAAAATGAGCTTGGATTAAAAGCATCTTTTTATGAGATGGATAATGGAGAGGTAATTGCAATTTTTAAACCGATTGAGGAGCACCAGAGTTATCCTGGAAGACTACATGGTGGTATTGCCAGTGCAATATTAGATGAAACAATTGGAAGGGCTATTATGATTAGCCAGACCGATATGTGGGGTGTAACTGTTGAATTAAATTTGCAATACAAAAAACCAGTTCCGTTATTTGAAGAATTACGTGTAATTGGAAGAATCACAAGGAATACTAGCAGAATATTTGAAGGTACGGGTGAGATTTTATTGCCAAATGGAGAGATTGCTGTAATTGCTCACGGTAAATATTTAAAGCTACCAATTGATAAGATAGCTAATTTTAACGAAGACCATGAAGAATGGGAAGTAAACTTATCTAAAAACGATCCTAAAGAATTTGATATATAAAATTATTATATTGCACATTATTATAATAACTACTCATTAACTTTCTGTTCAGTGGTTGGCTTGTATCTACGTTGATAATATAATTGAAGCAGAAATATTATAAATAATGTTACCAAATAAACAATATAAACTATAACCATAAAATTAAAATCATTTATTTTCAAAGACATTCCTAAAATTCCGAATAACCATACCATAGATATATTTCCGAAAACAGAAGACCATAAATAAGCGCGAAATGGAATAGGCGATAAGGCAGCCATCAATGAAATCATATTACTCGGCATTAAAGGTATTGTTCTTAATAAAATGAGACTCCACATACCATATTGTTGAAAGTATCTTTCTAAATTTTGGTATTTTACCTTCTTTTTTTCCCACAGTTTTTCAGACAAGTCAAAGAAAAAATATCTTCCAAGAACAAAGCTTAGAATTGATCCAAGGAAACTACCTATAAAACTGTATATTACCCCCTCTGTAACTCCAAAAACAAGGATATGGAAAGTAATAATTGTTATAATTGGGAAAAATGTTACTACTCCTTGAATAATAGATAAAGGGATAGTAATAAATAATAATAAATGGCCATATTCTTTTTCTATATCTACAAATAATTTAATATTATCATCAATTAATTCGTCAATCCCCAAGAAGCCAACTATTACTAATAATATTACAACAATAAGTAAAATCAGCCATTTTTTGTTCATTAAATAATTCCCCTTTTTTTATCTTGCAAGTAAATTTTTTTATTTTTTTCTCTTTTCTTTTCTAACTTTTAAAAATTCCCTAATAATATCCTCGCGTTCTTCCTTTTGGGCACTAAGCAAATCATATAAGAACAGTTCCACTAGAGGGTCCTGTATAGCTTTCACGAATTTTCTAACTAAACTTGGGTCAACTTCTTTTAACAAACAGTTTTCAAGAATATCGACATTTTTAATAGTTAGTGGCAAAAAACTTCTACCTAAAAGATAATCGGCAGTTGCATCTAAAGCATCTGCTAATTTTGTTATATCATCGTAATCTGGGCTAGTGTAGCCTCGTTCCCAATTTGAAATAACTTGAGATGATACATTAACCTGATAAGCCAAATTATGTTGTGTAAGCTTTTTTTTATTTCTAAGCATTCGTATACGTTCTCCTACTGTGTTCATAATATATTCCCCCTAATTTTTATTATATATGTATTTAGTAAATAAATGTACTAGTATAACGAAAATTAAGAATTCTTTAAATATATATTGACATTAACGGAAACCGTTATATAATTAGTTGTATAAATACAACTAATTATTAAATAAGAATTAATTGAAGTATTTTTTAACAATTTATAAGAACATTCTAAATATTTAGAAGGGAGTTTTTTTTATGGGGAAAAAAAATTCTTGATGGAGGATGGTATGTATGTGTGA
>CAZSSR010000176.1:0-2931 GCA_964609605.1 uncultured Bacillaceae bacterium
TTTTAAGAAAAAGTCTTAAGATATTAATAATACAAAAAAAGAAAGTGGAAATAATTTAAAAAGCAATTTATATCCGAAAAAAAATGACTTGACTAATAATAAGAGAAAAACAAATATTTACAAGGAAAATACAAAACCTAAAGGGAATAAACCTAAAGGGAATTTAAAAGATATTCAAAAAAAGGATATCAAGAACGATAATGCGAATATTAAAACTACTGTTAACAATACTGAAAAAAAGATTGCAGATAAAATTATATACACTGGGTCTTTAACAGTTGGAGAATTATCAAATGCGCTTAATATCGTGCCTACAGATATTATTAAGAAATTAATGTTTTTAGGTATTATGGCAACAATAAACCAAGAGTTAGAGTTAGATGTTATTAAATTAATTGCAGAAGAATATGCAACAGAAGTAGAAGAAAAAATTATTATCGATGAAAGTCAGTTTGAATTATTTGATGACTTAGATTCTGATAGCGATTTAGAAGAACGAGCACCTGTTGTAACAATTATGGGTCATGTAGACCATGGTAAAACAACATTGCTTGATGCTATTCGTAAATCAAAGGTTACTGCTGGTGAAGCTGGTGGGATTACACAACATATAGGTGCATATCAAGTAGATTATAAAGGCAAAAAGATTACTTTCTTGGACACGCCAGGACATGCTGCTTTTACTACTATGAGAGCGCGGGGTGCAAAGGTTACTGATATCACTATTCTAGTTGTTGCTGCAGATGATGGTGTGATGCCACAGACTATTGAAGCAATTAACCATGCAAAAGCTGCAAATGTACCTATTATAGTAGCTATTAATAAAGTTGACAAACCTAATGCTAATATTGATAGGGTAAAACAAGAATTATCTGAACATAACCTTTTAGCAGAGGATTGGGGTGGGAAAACAATATTTGTACCAGTGTCTGCTCTTAAACAAGAAGGATTAGATGATTTATTAGAAATGCTTTTATTAGTTGCTGAGGTCGAAGAAATAAAAGCTAATCCTAATCGTTTAGCTAAGGGAACTGTTATAGAATCACAATTAGATAAAGGTAGAGGTGTAGTAGCTACTGTATTAATACAAAATGGCACATTAAATGTAGGTGATCCTATAGTTGTGGGCGTGACATGTGGAAAAGTTAGGGCAATGGTTAATGATAAGGGAAAAAGAATAAAAAGTGCTGGACCTTCGACACCAGTTGAAATTACAGGGCTTAACGAAGTTCCTCAGGCAGGAGATATCTTCATTGCTTTTGCTGAAGAAAGAAAAGCTAAAGCAATTAGTGAAAAAAGATCTACAAAAGCAAGACAAGATGAACTGAATGTAACTTCTAAAGTAACTTTGGAAGATTTATTTAAACAGATTCAAGAAGGCGAAATTAAGGAACTCAATGTTATAATAAAAGCCGATGTTCAGGGTTCAGTCGAAGCTTTACAAGATTCACTTGAGAAAATTGATATTGAAGGTGTAAGAATAAGAATAATTCATAAGGGTGTTGGTGCAATTACGGAAACCGATGTTACTTTAGCATCTGCATCTAATGCAATAATAATTGGTTTTAATATTAGACCAGAACCACAGGCTAAAGCGTCAGCAGAACGTGAAAAGGTTGATATCCGTTTACACCAAATAATTTATAAAGTCCTTGAAGAAATTGATGCAGCTATGAAGGGAATGCTTGAGCCTAGTTATCAAGAAGTTATATTGGGTAGTGCTGAGGTTAGACAAATTTTTAAAGCTTCAAATATTGGGATAATAGCTGGATGTTTTGTGATTGAAGGTAAAATAACTAGAAATTCAAAGGCGAGATTAATCAGGAACAGTAAGGTTATATTTGAAAGCAATATTGAATCACTTAAACGATTTAAAGAGGATATTAAAGAAGTAAATAAAGGGTATGAATGTGGTATCACTATAGAAAGATACACTGATTTTAAAGAAGGCGACATAATTGAAACCTATAAGATGGAAGAAGTTAAAAGTTGAGGTGAGACCATATGTCAAATGTTCGTGTAGGTAGAATAGCAGAACAAATAAAAAAAGAAATTAGTTTTATTATACAAAACGATCTTAAAGACCCAAGAATTGCTTTTGTTACAATTACTGGTGTTGATTTGACAGGTGATTTATCTCAAGCAACTATTCACCTTAGTGTATACGGTTCAGATGAAGAAATAGAAAATACATTAAATGTAATTGAAGGAGCAAAAGGTTATTTAAGAAGCGAAATAGGGAAAAAAATTAGATTTAGACATACACCAGAATTATTTTTTAAATTAGATAAGTCTATTGAATATGGTTATAAAATTGAAAAACTTTTAAAAGAATTGAAGGATAACTAATAATTATGGAAGATTTATTAAATGAACAATTAAATGCAGTTGAAAAATTCATAAAAGATAACGACAATTTTTTAATTGTGTCACATCTTCATCCAGATGGGGACACAATTTCTTCATCTTTAGCCATAGCTTATATACTTAACACATTTAAAAAATCTTATGAAATTGTTAATCAAGATTTAATACCCGAAAAATTCAATTATTTAATGAAGTATTCAGAAATCAAAAAAATAACAGATATTAATAATAAGCATTCTAATATTATTACTGTGGATATAGCTGATTTAACTAGGACTGGTAATATTGATGATATAATAAATAAAGATTTTCAAATTTTAAATATTGATCATCATATTACAAATGAGTGTTTTGGTAAGGTTAATTTAGTGATGGCTTCTGCTGCATCTACGACAGAAGTTATATATTATTTAGTAAAAAAGATGAATATAGATTTTGAAAAGGAAATTGCTGAATATATATATACGGGGTTATTGACTGATACAGGCGGATTTCGTTATTCGAATACTACATCTAACGTTATGCGTATTGCTGCTGAGATGATAGATTACAATGTTTTACCTG
>CAZSSR010000177.1:0-2892 GCA_964609605.1 uncultured Bacillaceae bacterium
ATAATTTGAATTAGATGTATATAACGTTGGAACACCTCTTACCATTCTCGCTTGCAAAATAGCACCTAATATTTCATCTCGCTCCCACTGTGAAATAGTCTCTGCACCGATATCATCCAAGATTAAGACTTCTATTTTTTTTAATACTTCCATCTTTTCTCCCAAACTATTATCACCTATAGATTGTTTCATCTCTCGAAAGAAATCTGGAACATAAACCATTAAAGTTGGTATATTCTTTTTAGCCATTTTCTTAGCCAAAGCAACCATCATATAGCTTTTCCCCACACCAAGTGGACCATATAAATATATTCCTTTTAGTCCATCTCCCGATTTATAATTATCGCAAAATTTTACTAGAGCCTTTAAGGCATCTTTTCTACCTTGTGTTGTTTCAAAGCTTTCAAATGAAGCTATTAATAATTCCTCTGGTATATATTGTCCCTTAAATAATTTTTTTTTATATTCAGTATTATCTTTATTTATTTGTCTGTCACATTTTTTTAAATATGATATAAACTGATCGTTTTTATAATCTAGCATCGTGCAATGGCCTTCCAATAAATTTGAACATTCTTCAATACTTTTGCATTTATCACAATTATTACTCTCTTCAATATATTGCAATATCAAGTTTAAAGAAGACATCAATTTGTCTTCAGTAACATCATTATTTGTTATAAGATCTTCCACTGCTTTATTCTGGTGCACTTTTTCTAACAGCTGTTTAGTTTCAACTGCAATATTAGGCATTAGTTGTTCTATAACCTGCTTAATACTATTCATATCAAAAACACCCCTATCTATAGTTAAATTCAAGACATACTAATTTTCATATATTCTAAAACCTTTTTGAATAAATAAGGCTGAATAATTGGATATGTTAAGTTAATAGGAAGATCTTCAACAAACCTAATCTTTTCGATCTCAAATTTTGGTAACTCACCCATTTTATTAACTTCTGCAAAATATAAATGACCAAATGTTTTTTTTCTTTTATTTATAACCATATACCTTCCGACAGATGTTAATTCACATTCAATCGTCCCAGTTTCTTCATACAATTCACGTTTAGCAGCATTATCTAACTCTTCATTTAGCTCTACGTGTCCACCTGGGATTTCCCATGTATCTCTATCACGATTTTTAACTATTATCCATTTATTATTATATCTTGCTGTAATAATAACATACATAACTTTTTCTATTGGTATTTCATTCTCTTTATAAAATTTAACCTTTATCATCTGATTCCCCTCTAAATGATACCTTTATAATGTTCTCTAAAATTATTCTTTAATCATTCCATTCATCACACCAAAAGGCACGTGAACTGAAGGGAAATCTCTTGCTACACCCTCAATATGTCCAACTTGATCATCAAAAAATATGTGTGGTTTAAACACTTTAAGCACCCTTGATTTATCAATTCCACCTAAAAAAAACGCTTCATCCACTCTAATATCAAATTCCCTTAAAGTAGTTATCACCCTTTCATGAGCTGGTGCATTTCTCGCAGTAGCAATTGCAATTCTTATTTTCGGCTTATAATTTTTGTCAATAATATTTTTTTCTATTTCCCGTTTTTGAAGATTTGATATTTCTTTAAAAAATCTTAAAAGTGGTCCTGGTGGAAGTGGTTCCCCTGCATTTAATTTTTCATGTGCCTTAAACTTATCTAAAGCACCTTTCTGAAAAATAGTTTCAGCAGAGTCGTCCGCTATTATTCCATCAAAATCAAAAGCAATTCTAAGCTCTTGATCATTATCATCATCAATATAATCAGAAGGATATATACAACCAGCTGGATACCCATACTTAACAGCTTCCTTTACATCTTCTGGATTCGCAGATAAAAAAAGTGATGCGTTAAATGTATCCATATAATAGAAAGGATTATTCCCAGCAACAAACGATGCCCTACTAATAGGTAATCCATAATACTCTATCGATTTAAAAACTCTTAAGCCGGTATCAGGATCATTCCTTGATAAAAGCACCACTTCTACAGGCTGGTTCTTAGTATCAATATTTAATAAGCGTTTTATTAATGGAAAAATTACACCTTTATTTAAAATATCATTTTCATGTATCCGTTGATAATTTCGATATTCTGCTTCTCCTTTTTCTCTAAAAACCTTATCTGATTCATCTAAATCAAAAAGTGCGCTAGATGCAACTGCTATAACAAATTTATCTTCTATTTTATATTTCATAAGCAAAAGACCATCTCTTTCTATTAAGGTAAACACTGATATAATTTTTTCTTTAATTATTTATCCAAATTTTTTATTAATTGATTTATCTCTTTTAATTCATCTGGATCTATTTCATCATCCTTATTAGCAGTATTATTTTTATGATATTTTTCATCTTGTTTTAAAATATAATCTGGAATTTTTTCTTTTCTTTCATTTCTATAAGTTTTTGCCTTTGATTTATTAGGAGTATCTTTGATAGTTTTTGGATTTGTCCACTCTTTATATAATTGATGTTCTTTTTTTGCAACCTCTAATGCCTCACTAACAGTAGTAATTTTTAACCTTTTCCAATGTCCAGCTATTTTTTCAATAAGTTTCTTTGGCAATTTGTAATCATTTGACAACATAACATATTCAACTAATACATTTACAATCTCTGCTGGTAATTTATATTCATATAGCAAGCTATCCACAATTTTTACATCAGAATCAGGTATTTTACCTTTCCCTTGATACTGTTGAATCAACTCCAAAGGAGAATAACTTTCTAGTACCAACTTATGTCTATCTGCCTTATCCATAATTTTTGAACTTTTATCCTCAAGTTTAGTTGCAACGTCCTCTATTCGAACTGTTTTTATTTCTTTATTACTATATTGGTATTTCTCCAATGCTCTATTTCTAAGTTGTT
>CAZSSR010000178.1:0-2847 GCA_964609605.1 uncultured Bacillaceae bacterium
TTCGTTTTTCATCAATTTTATATTTTTTCATTCGAGCCATATCTTCATCAGTTGGATCTTTAATCCTCGATATATCCATATTGTCATTAAGGTCTGCTAACTTAACATGACAAGCCGTTTCATTAGTAAGAATTCTATCAATGAAATTATCATAGCTTTCACCATCTCTTTTAGTAAGGCAATCCAATACCGTTATAACTTCATCTGAAAACCCCATTGCCCGAAGATCACTTAATATAAAATCAGAATCTTCTACAACATCGTGCAATACAGCACAAATTCTTTCAATCTCATTTTCCCTAGATATCATAACTCTTAATGGATGGAGAATATATGGTGAACCAGCTTTATCTACCTGACCTTTATGAGCACTGACAGCAATTTCTATTGCCTTATTTAGCATTATATATCCCTCCAGTCTAAATATCCCTTAGAAAATCTCCTATGTTTTTGCACATTTATGAAGTATATATGATAAATAATAATCATATAGAAAATTAATTTTATTATTCATTCTATTTCAGTAATATTTAGTTCCATTTCATTTTCATGTATTTGCGTTATTCCGTTAACAGTATATTCCTCTCCAATATATATATAAGGAGTTTCTATGTTACTAAAAACAACTGCATTACATACATATCCATCAATATCTAGTTGAATAAATTTTGTTCCACTCAATTCATCATATTTAAATGACAATACATTTGCTGATACTTTTACATGGTTTTCCGTATTAAGGAATGCATCTTTGACATTTGAATTTGTAAATAAAACGTTTTGATCAAACAATATGTTAATTTCATTATTAGTATTTTCATTATTAAATGATTCATATAAAAAGATAAAAAATATTGTTAATATTATAGTTAAAAATGCAACACTTAATATTTTAAACAATTTTTTTGATTTATTTTTATTGGGTGTTTTCGAAATTGCTGCATCTATATTATTTACAGATTGACTTGTTGTATAGTTTCTATTATCTTCAAAAATTTGTTTTGCTTCTTTTGTAAATTTTTCGGTATTTTCTTTCATTTCTTTTGCTGATTTTTCTATTTCATCTAATTTTACAAATAAACGAATATCACTTTCTGACAATTTTTTATCAGATATTCTTATTTTCTTTACAATATTTTCTAATACTATATTAGGATAAGAAAAATTAACTTTATATTTTGTAGCCATTTCTAATTTTTTGTCTAAATAATCATCTAGTTCATTTTTAAATATATGAAAATTGTAATAATCAGTAGCATTATTTATATCCCAGAATTTAGTGAATTTTTTCATTTCTTCTTTATTAAATCCATACTGAATATTAGCATATCCAATTAGCTTATAGGGGTCTTTTATATATTGACTAAATATTCTATCTTATAAGAGCATCGAGTCTTCGCAGTAACTTTAGAAAGGTCTTATCTTCGACTGCGGATTGCCATAGTCCATCACAAAAACGTTCTTGTCTCACATATCCAGTTAAAATAGCCAAAGTAAGTTCTATATCTGAATTGTCCAAGGCATCATTCATTTCTTTTGTACCATCTATTTTATGCAACTTGATAACATCAAGATAGTTGTAGCACATAAGGTTTGATTTATAAAATGTTTGAATGAAATCCTCTAATACTTTATCATAAACTGGATATGGCATCGTAAAACTATTCTCATCAATTTTTTCACCACCACTCCATTGACAAGCTTGCTCCTTTAATACATTTTCAAAGTATGGTATAAAGGCGATTAGTCTGCCAATACTCTCTCTCATTAGTGAGATATAAAGTTTATTGGATAGCTCTTCAATATATTCTCTTTTGACGATTTGATTGATCCAATCACTCGGAATATTTTTATACCCATAGTATAAACCAGCCAGTCCTCCTGCCACAGCAGCAACCGTATCAGTATCCTCACCCAAATTCACAGCCAAAAGGACACATTCTTTGTAAGATTTAGAATTAAGAAGGCACCAAATCGCTGCTTCTAGAGTATCAACCACATAACCGCTGCTCTTAATCTCACTAACATTTAGACCATAAAAATTATTGACTAACAGTCTGCTGAATCGAGTAAGATCTGGCATAAACTCTGGCTTTTGTTTGTAATATTCATTTGCTTCATAAATTCCCAGTTCAACCGCAACTCTTATATCCATATTTCCAATAATCTTTGAGGCAACTGAAATGTAAATACCACAAGCAATTTGACTACATTTATGAGCATGAGTCAAAGCAGACACGTCATGGATTAAGTCGAAAACTTCATCGAATTTTTGAAAATCATTTCCATACAATGATTGAATATAAAACACCAAAGGAAGTATGCGCATAAGTGATCCATTTCCATTGTCAAATTCATTTACACCGCCACACATTAAAGGATCTATACCAGACGCATATCTCTTAATCGCTTGTCTAGTTCCTATCCCAACATCAAATACTTCACCATATGGTGTATAAGCACCTTCTTCTAACCATAAGTGGAATTTTGCCATTATATCATTATAGTCCAACCCATTAGATAAACTATCTAAAAGACACAACGTTAAGCTGGTATCGTCAGACCAAGTTCCAACAGGTTGATTATGAGTTCCAAAGCCTTTCATTTCTGTTACTGGTTTAGCTATTAATTGTTCACGTTTTATAAATTCGACTGGCACACCCAGTGCATCCGCAACACATAAACCTATTATTCCATCTAATACTGTATTTTTCATAATTTTATCCTTTCACATATGTAAATTACTAATACTAGATATTTAAAACTCTTCATTATATTCTTCATCTTTCTCTAATATAAATAAAAATCGATTAGTCAATGAAATTGTAGAATAGTCCCTTTTCGACT
>CAZSSR010000179.1:0-2844 GCA_964609605.1 uncultured Bacillaceae bacterium
AGTTTAATAAAAATGTAGCGAGAATTATTTCTGGAAAGCTAACTCCTAAAGCGATTAAATTAACACCTAAAAATTGACTGGCTCCGGCAAAAACGATTAAGGACATAAAAATACCAACATAGATAGGTAATCCAGCGGTATTGGCTAATAACCCAAATGCCATACCAATTGGGATGTATCCGATAGAAATTGGAATACCAGCTATCAGTCCACTTTTAAAAGTTAAATTAGATTTCAAGTTTGAAGAATTAGCTTCTATGGTTTCAGTACTTTCTATGATTTTCGCCTCCAATCTTTTACTTAACTTTATAATTTCATACCATACCATAATTGACTTTAATTTTCCAATTTTAAATAACTACATTTTTGCAATATTATTTGCTTGTCACCTTCAATTGCATTTGCTAAACTTATAAATAACAAGTTTTTTAATAATTTTGAAATTATAGGTGGATTATTCATGAAAAAAATTGTACTTGCTTCAAAATCACCTAGGAGAAAAGAGTTACTAGAAATACTTGGGCTCTCTTTTTTTGTTCATCCAAGTACTGCTGAAGAGATTTATAATAAGGATGCTCTTCCTCATGAAATAGTAGAGCAGTTAGCTTTAGCAAAAGCAAAGGATGTTTCTTCAAATTATGACGATGCCATAATAATTGGAACGGATACAATAGTTGTCTATGAGAAGAGCATTTTGGGGAAACCAAGGGATAAAAATGATGCGATTAAAATGTTAAAAATTCTTCAAGGCAATATGCATCAAGTTTATAGTGGACTTGCTTTAATCGATTGTGCAACAAATAAATCCATAGTATCTCACAGAATAACAAAAGTTTATATGTATCCATTAACAGATAGTCAAATCATGTCTTACGTTAATACTGACGAACCACTAGATAAAGCTGGTTCTTATGGTATTCAAGGGATAGGTTCACTTCTTATCGAAAAAATAGAAGGTGACTATTTTAATGTCGTTGGGTTGCCCTTATCTTTGTTAAGAGAATTATTTATGTCAATGGATATAGATATTATCAAGGAAGGTAGATAAATGGAACAGATGAAGCAAATTATGATTAAAGACATTCCAGAAAGTGAACGGCCACGTGAACGTATGCTGAGATATGGTTCTGGAGGGTTAAGCAATATAGAATTATTGGCTATATTACTTAGAACAGGAAGTCAAAATGAGTCGGTTATTCAATTAGCTCAAAGTGTAATGTCAAGGTTAGAAACTCTACAGGATTTTCATGAAATTTCTATTGAAGAGTTAACTAAAATCAGAGGTATTGGTCCTGCAAAAGCAATACAAATTATTGCTGGTATTGAGCTTGGTAGAAGAGTATTTCAACAGGTTCCTCAAATTAAATTTTCTATTCATATGCCTGGTGATGCGGCTAGATATATTGAAGATGATATTAAATATTTAAAACAGGAACATTTTATAACTTTACTGTTAGATACTAAAAATCAGATCATCTCTAAGGAAACTATCAGCGTTGGCACTCTAAATTCTTCGATTGTACATCCTAGAGAAGTATTTAAACCTGCAATAAAGAAAAGTATTTCATCAATAATCTTAGTACATAATCATCCGAGTGGTGATCCCACTCCTAGTAAAGAAGATATTGAAGTAACAAAAAGATTAGTTAAAGCGGGTGAACTTTTAGGTATAGGTATATTAGATCATATAATAATTGGTGATTCGAAATATATGTCATTCAAGGAGGAAGGATTAATTTAATATTTACACCTAGATACTCGAAGGGAGAAACTACAATGTTTGGTGGATTTAAACGTTATATTGGAATTGAACCGTCAGTTGTGGCGATTAATAGTAACACAAATGAAATAATAGCTGTAGGTAATGCAGCTAAGCAAATGATTGGAAGGACACCAGGGAGTGTTATTGCTAAAAGACCGATGAAGGATGGCGTAATAGCTGATTTTGAAACTACTTCAAAAATGATTCGGTATTTTATAGATAAAACGGTAAAAAGACGGTGTATAATAACTATAAGGCCTGTTATGGTAGTTTGTGTGCCATCGGGAGTTACTGAGGTGGAAAAAAGAGCAGTTATTGATTCCGCAAAAGCGGCAGGGGCAAAAGAAGCTTTTACGATTGAAGAGCCTCTTGCTGCAGCAATAGGTGCAAATCTTCCTGTATGGGAAGCTACTGGTAGCATGATAGTTGATATTGGTGGAGGGACTACAGAAGTAGCCATAATCTCTTTAGGGGGAATTGTTTGCAGTCGATCAGTTAGAGTTGCTGGTGATGAAATGGATAATGCAATAACTCAATATATTAAAAGGGTTTACATGTTGATGATTGGAGAGAGAACAGCAGAAAACTTAAAGCTTGAGATTGGTTCAGCTATCCCTCCAGAAGAAGAAGAATATATAGAAATTAAAGGTAGAGATTTAGTAACAGGACTTCCTAAAATTATAAATATATCATCTACAGAGGTTTCAGAAGCTTTATCGGGTACTGTTAATAATATAATAAATGCTATAAAATTAACCTTGGAGAAAGCACCGCCAGAGCTAGCATCAGATGTAATGGATAGAGGTATTGTAATGGCTGGTGGGGGAGCGTTATTACGTAATTTTGATAAATTGATAAGTAGGGAAACTGGAATACCAGTAATTATCGCAGATAATCCCTTAGATTGTGTAGCAATTGGAACAGGCAAGTCACTTCAATATGAAGGAATGCTTTATAAGCAAAAAAAACGTTAATACATTCGAAGTCTGCTAGTTATTATCAGCATGTATTAACATATATGCTGATAATTCTTTAATTAAGATAAGTAGGTGTTCAAATTGTTTTCTAAGCTTTTTGTTAAT
>CAZSSR010000180.1:0-2799 GCA_964609605.1 uncultured Bacillaceae bacterium
AAAGAAGATTTAATGGATATAGATGAAATTGGTCCAAAAATGGCTTGTAGTATAAAAAGCTTTTTTATTAAAAGTGAGGTACAAGAGATTATAAATATGTTGAAATCTCAGGGAATAAATATGGTATATAGGGGATTTTCATATGAAGAGATTAGTAGGTATTCTATTTTTAATAATAAAACTATAGTCTTAACGGGTACTTTATCAAGCTTTACAAGAGATGAAACTACTAGAATATTGGAGGATTTAGGGGCAAAGGTTACAAATAGTGTTACCTCGAAAACCGATTTATTAATTAGTGGAGAAAATGCTGGTTCAAAGCTGGAAAAGGCAAAAGAACTTGGGATTATAATTCTAGATGAAGATCAATTAATTAAAGAGCTAAATAAAAAAGCATTCTAATAAATAGAATGCTTTTTATATTTTAAGTTCTTTAGTTATTACTCCGATTTTTACTAAAGCTTTAAATAATATTACTAAAATTGGTCCTAGGAAAACTCCAATTACACCGAGAGCTTTAAAACCAACCCAAATACTAATTAAAGTAATTAATGGACCTAAACCAATTCGTTCACCGAGTATTTTAGGTTCAATTGCTTTTCTCACAATCGTGATGACCAAAAAGAGAACAATAAGTCCAATACCTAAAAATGTGTCTCCTCTAGCAATTGAGAAAATAGCCCATGGCATTAACGTTGAGCCAGTTCCAAGTATAGGTAACAGGTCAACGATAATTATTAAGAAGGAAATAGCAAAAGCATATTTCACTCCTAAAATTGTTAAGGTAATAAAGCTAATAATATAGGTTATAGTGCTTAGTATAATCTGTGCACGTAAAAAACCTAGTGTAGCAGCTTTCATTTCTTTTGATAAGACAGAGATGATTTCTTGTGTTTTTTCTTTAAAAAGGCTTAAAAAACGTGTATGTATTTTAGGCAGATATAAACTAAATAAGAAAAGTGATACTAAAACAATAATCGTTAAAATAAAGAGATTAGGAATTGCTGTTGAGATGTCGATTGCATAATTGCCAACAACTGAAACAATATCAATATTCGCTAATTTCTGTAAGAAAGTATTAAAGCTTTTGTTTATTTGCAATGCTATTTCTGGAGGTAATAATTTTATAAGATCTTGTATTTTATCATATAAATTAACAAACCATGCTAGAATTTCCGGAATATTTTTTTGAATATATTGAATTAAAGAAAATAACTCTTTTAATATTCTTGTCGTTGCAAAATAAGTTAGCAATGAGAGCAAACCAATAGAAACGATATAACTAATTGTTACAGCAAGCAATCTATTAATCCTTTTTATTTTAGTTAATAATTGATTGATTGGCTCTAAAATAATAGCCAATATATATGCAATGATAAACGGGATAAAATAGGGTAATATGGTATATAAAGAATAAGAAGTAAACAAAAACGCAATAATAACTAATAAGGCTATTAATACAGTGATAGCCACTTTTTTACTATAATCCTTCATATATTTCTCCTCATTTATATACTTTTAGAAAGTATTTCTAATTTACTATATAATAATTATATCTTATACTATTATATGATTGAAACAAAGTCTTTTAATAAATATAATTCGTAATATACATAGAGGAGGAGATTAGGATAATAACATTATTTAAAAGATTAGTTGTTATTATTATAATATTATCAATAGTAGTTACAGGATGTTCTTCTGGAGATGCAGGGGAACAGGATAATAATGATTCAAATATAAATACTATTATATCTCCTGAAATTAAAATAAATGAGCAATATTATCGAGGAGTTTTACCATATAAAAAGAGTCCGATAAACGGAACTTTAAGTGAGATTCCTAATAGACTTGACTCTAATTATTTCGAGTTGGTGTTACTGGAATATGCCAAAAAAACTTATGATCCTGCAGTATACATCTTTGAAGAAGGTCAGGTCTTAACAACTAAAGACATAGAACCACTAATAAATGCGGAAGAGAATACACAATTTGAAAGCTTTGTATTTTCAATAACGGAACAGGATTACTTATTAGAGGATGGCAGCTTTGCAGGTATGGTAATAGGAGTTATTGTCTCCCCTCAATATTACGATAAAGATGACAATGGAGAATATAAAAAAGATATATTTGGAGTAAAGGTTAAAAAGGAATATTCAGAGGTAGAGTTAGTAGCGAAATCCAAATTACTTATAGAAGAGATAGTGTCAATAATTAGAATTAAAACAGATGTACCATTATCTTTTGCGATAATGGAAGCCGAAACTACTGATATGAAAATTCCAGGCACAGTCTTTTTATCAGGCAACGTCCTACAAGCTGAAAAAAGCGTTTCAAAATATAACGCAATTAATGAGAAAAATATGTTTTTACCAGCAGATATAGCGGAGTTGGATGAAAAATATATTGAAATGGCTAGAGAGTTTAACCAATTCAAGAAAGATGTAGATGATTATATGCCCGGGTTTGCAGGTATTACTGGGCTTGCTAGGTTTGTTGATGATAATTTAGTTGAATTGTCATTAGATGTTTATACAGAATTCGATTCAACTGTTGAAGTAATTCAACTGACACAATTTTCTATAGCGAAAATATCAAAATATTTTCCAGATAAAACTAATATTAATCTATATATTTCAACTATTGATAAACCTAAAGCTATTTATATAAAAAATGCTATTGGCCAAGATTTTATGCATATCTATCACTAGAGTTGCACATGTAATTTACAACTTGCTCACGATGTCCGTTACCTTTCTCTTAAGAAGTAAAATACGAAGAAAGGTAACTCCCATAAGC
>CAZSSR010000181.1:0-2765 GCA_964609605.1 uncultured Bacillaceae bacterium
TTACTGGTTTAAGTGAAAGCTCTTTTACATCACTTGATAGTATATCCACATTAATATTATAGTCATCCAGAACTCTTTGCATCTTTTTTGCTCTTTCAATATCTGCCGCTAAAAAAATTACATTATACCTGGCTTTTACCCATCTCTCTAATTCGCTTTTCACAACATTTAATTGTCCATAAAAGCTTTGCATATCTCTACATATAAAATTAACTACATTCCCTGGAGAGACATTAGGTATTTGTCTTAAAAATATTGATAAATATATTATCTGCTTGCTTTGTGATGTTATAAATTCTTGGTACGAATTACAAATCTCTAGCTGAGATAGGTATTCTCCTTGTTTTATCAACAGATCTTTTAATTCATTAATTTCATTCTCATTTTGTTTTGCTGATTCATAAATTCTTTTTGGCTCATCAATTACAATTAAACTATTATTATCTATAAAATCTAAAATAGTGTTTTTCTTTGAATATAGAATGGATACGTATTTATTTATACCGCTAAAGTAATTTTCTTGCTTTAATTGTTCTATTTCCCAAGAAATATTAGTTAATAATAATTCCTTAACATTATTATCTGTAACCTTTTTTATCTGTTCTGATAAATATTCTTCAGCTTTATTTGCTGCTTGTTGAAACTGTTCTTTTGTTATAATTAATTCTCTTGCTGGTGTAATATTAATTAAATCTAGATTCTTCACTGATCTTTGTGTGGAAATATTAAATGTTCTTATTGAATCTATTAAAATATCAAATAATTCTATCCTTATAGGATATTCTTCAGTTAGTGGATAGATATCTATAATCCCACCTCTAACACTAAACTCACCTTTTTTACTAATCATATCCCTTCTATCATAACCAACAAAGACTAAGTGATTAATAAAATTTTCTAAATCAATCTCTTGATTTAACTTTAAGGATATCATAGATATATCGAAATTTTCTTTTGGAGGCATTGATTTATTAGCACCAATGTATGGAATGATATAAATACCATTTTTATTAGAGATTATGTTTGTTAAAACTCTTATTCTCAGCTCTAATATTTCCGGACTCTCTGCATCAATATCAATCAACATCATTTCATTATCTGAATACATAAATACATTATCTCTATCAACTAATTCCGTCAAATCCTCATAAATCTTTTGTGCTTGTAGAAGATTATGAGTAATTATAACAAGGGGTCTATTCCCCTTTTTATATAAAGTTGCCAGTAATATATTTTTTGTTGATCCACTAAGTCCTATTAAAAACTGTTCTTTTATACCTTCATTAAGTCCAGTTGCAACTGATTGATATTCTTTACTCTCAGTGAATCTTTGAATAATAACATCCATAATATCCTCCTTCCATTATATGTAATATTTAGTATCACAAAAACAAGCTTTAGCAGAGTAGCCAAAGCTTTAGAGCTATTACTATTATATTTGCAAATAATTTTCGCGATTATATCTTCATTTAATTCATAAGTTATTATACTTTCTCTTTTCATAGAGGTCAAGAAATCAAACCCTAATTATTTTTATTCATTATATTAATAAAATCCGTCCCGTTTAACCAATCAATAATTCCTTCGCTTGCATCTATAATGACTTGTTCGATTAATAATTGTTCTTCTTTATTAAAATTAGTTAACACATAATTAACTACGTCACCATTACAAGGGCGATTAATCCCGATTTTCGTTCTTTTAAAATTCTCTGACCCTAAATGTTGAATTAATGAAGATATCCCATTATGTCCACCTGATCCGCCTTTTAACTTAAATCTAATCTTCCCGACTGGTAAATCCAAGTCATCATGTATAACTAAGATATTATCTAAATCAAGCTTATACCATTTAACAATTCTTATTATAGCCTCTCCTGATAAATTCATATATGTTAATGGCTTAACCATAATTATTTTATTCTGCTTATCTTTTATTTCGATAATTTGCGCATTAAATTTATTTATAATTTTTAAATTATAATCAATCTTTAATTTATTAATTAAGAAATCAATTGTTTTAAAACCGACATTATGTCTTGTATTCTCGTATTTCGAACCTGGGTTCCCTAACCCAACAACCAGCTTCACATTATCTCCCCCATATTAAATACATTAAATTTTTCAGATTATAAACTAATCAAAAAACTCTAGTATTAATTATATCAGCCAATTTAGAAATATAATAGAATAATCCTAAATTCTAAACATCAAGAAGATTTTATATTTATAAAAAAAGTTTGACATTAATACTTCTTGTCAAACCTTTTTTATATTTAATATTTAAACACTGTCTGTTGTTATCAATCATTTTCTCCAATAACTTCAGGTTCAGTAACTTCTATTTCCACAGTCTCTTCCTCTTCGCTAACCTCAACTCTTGGTGCTAAAACAGTTAATACTAAAACATCTAAATCATGTGTGATTTCAATTTCTTCGGATAATATTATATCTTTAACGAATATACTATCACCTATTTCTAATTCAGATATATCTATATCTATTGTTTCTGGAATTGCTGATAAAAAAGAACTTATCTTTATTGACCAAATTTGCTGATTTAAAGTTCCGCCACTTTTAACCCCTTTTGACTCCCCTATCAAATGAATGGGAACAGATATCTCAACTTTTTTATTAATCTCAATACCTTGTAAATCAAAATGAATTAATTTATCATTGATTGTATCTTTTTGAATCTCGTTAATTTTTACTGGGATTGTTTTTTTACCTAGCTTTAAATTAAATATGCTAATCGTCCCATGTTTT
>CAZSSR010000182.1:0-2748 GCA_964609605.1 uncultured Bacillaceae bacterium
GTACAATCCTTTTTATTTCTTCTTCAGTTAATTGTTCTGGCAAATATTCCTGAACTATAATTAACTCATCTTTTATTTTTTCTATTAAATCTGTTCTGTTAGCTTTTTCGAATTCTTGGAGGGAATCACGTCTTTGCTTAACTTCACGAGTCAGAACATCAATAATTTGATCATCCGATAAAGAAGATTTTTTTTCAATCTCAGCGTATTTTATTGAAGAAATTAACATACGAATAACAGAGAGTTTGTTTTTATCTTTACTCTTCATCGCTAGTTTCATATCATCATACAATCGATCCATTAAAGACATAGATATATACCTCCTAGTATTTGCGTTTGCGTGCTGCTTCAGATTTCTTTTTACGCTTTACACTAGGCTTTTCATAGTGTTTGCGCTTTTTAACCTCAGCCATAACACCATCTTTAGAAATATTGCGCTTAAATCTACGAAGAGCACTATCTAATGATTCATTCTTTTTTACACGAATTTCTGACATTTAATTTCCCTCCCTCCACATTACCATTTCAGGTAATGCAATAAAAAGTAACACATTAAACTAAATTATATTATATATTTTTTATAAGTGTCAACTATACCATTTAAAAAGGCAACTTTTCTCCACCTAGAATATGATAGTGTAAATGATAAACTTCTTGTCCACCATCGTCTTTGCAATTATTTATTACGCGAAATCCTTTTTCGTCTATTTCTAATATTTTTGCTACTTCTTTAATAGCGTTGTGAATTTGTCCGATTAAATATAAATCTTCATCTTTTATATCCATATAAGTAGGAATATGTTTTTTCGGTATAACCAAAGCATGGATTTTAGCCTTAGGGTTTATATCGTGAAATGCAATGATATTATCATCCTCATATATTTTTTTTGCAGGAATCTCTCCATTTACAATCTTACAAAATATACAATCACTCATATTTCATTATCACCTCACTTGCTTATACTGAAATATTATAACACAGTTAAATAAATATCCAAAATATATATTGATTATTTTTTTAAAATTATTGATAAAAAAAAAGCCAGGGACTTTTATAAATTCTCTCGAACTTATAAGCATCCCAAACTATTGATTATCCTTGATTAATGCATTAATATTTTTTTACTATAGTATCTTTCTTCCAGTAATTATTTTTACTAAAACTACAATTATAGCAAGTACGAGTAAAACATGGATATATCCGCCTAGAGTAACCGAAGTAGCTAACCCAAGAAGCCATAACATAAAAAGAATTATCGCAATTAACCATAACATATTGGATCGTCCTTCCTTTGATAATGTTATTTATCAAATCCTACTTCTTGCCAGAAGAAAAAGAATGGTAAATCATTTGGAATATTTCTTTGAGAATTTGATAATAAGCCAAATAATCAGATGTTTCTTTCTTGCAAGCTGTAACTACATCATTAATTCCTGAACCTACATTTTCCATCACAGCACCTGCAAGCTCAATGTTCTCTCTTGCAACTTTACTAATACTCTCTACATCTTGTGCAATCACTGGAACCGAAACTTTTAATTTATCTGTAGCCTCACTGACATTATTGCTGATTTGTTCTGTATTTTCAAAAATTCCTGGCATTGTGGCAATAGTGTCATTTACTGCTTGCTGATTTGTTTCTATTAGAGAACGCAAACTATTTAAAAATTTCTTTATATTCCAAAGAACGATTAGTAGAAGAATCCCAGCCGAGATACCTATAACATATGCCAGAAAAATCAATAGCTCCTGCAATGTAAACTGAATTATCATAGTACCTTCCTCACCTTACAAATTTATTTAAGTTCATCTGAAACTTTTTTAGCAGTTTTTTGTACGTCTTTTTTGATCTCATGACTGCCGTCTTTAAGATCCTTTTTAATATCCTCAGTTCTTCCCTGAACGTTTTTTATTGCAGCATTTGTTTCCTGAGCAACATTAGCCACAGAATCCTTTATAGTAACCATCTTCTCTTGAACGTTATCCTTAATGATTTCTGCAGTGTTTGCAGCTTTCTCTCGCAGTTCTTTTCTGGTTTCCTTTCCAGGCTTTGGAGCAAATAGAATCCCAGTTGCAACACCAAGAACTGCCATTACTCCCATCCCAAAAGCGAACTTCTGTATTGTCTCTGCTCTCTCTCTCTTTCTTCTCTCATTTCCCAATATGTCTTGTAAGTCTCTCAAAAACATTATAAAAACCTCCTTATTTTATTAATATCTATTAATATTATTAATATCTATTAATTACGAATCACATAGGTCTTTAGATAAATTAAAAGGTGGTACTCTCAAAATGAACGTTCCACCCCGAAAGGTATTAATATTCTTTACATATTTACTATAGAATTCTTTTTTATCTCTTCCGCTTGTAATATTTCAATTACCTTTACAATATCTATCTCATCAAATCTTTCTAAAAGCTCAATGAACTTAGAAAGCTTTTCATATTCAGTAATAGAAAACAAAACAGCATCTGGTTGATTATTTTTTAAAACAAATATCTTACCTCATCTGTCTGCTTTTTCCCTAGAGGTCTTATATATTCTTATCATATCAGAGTTTGATACAATTGCTTTTGTTGAAATATTCAATTGTGCTATCTCCAATCTATCTGTTTATTATAACTATATATTATAATAATATCAATTTTATGTCAATCAATAGTTCTAATAATCTAACAATATATTATTCAAACAATTGTTCTTTAACTATTTTTATACCTGAGCTTGCACCAATTCTATTAGCTCC
>CAZSSR010000183.1:0-2733 GCA_964609605.1 uncultured Bacillaceae bacterium
ACTACATCTTTTTACATTATAAAATGATTCTCATTTTTAAAGTATTTTAAAAAAGGAGGAGTAAGAATGAAGTTACAGAACAAGGTTGCTGTTATTACTGGAGCTGCTTCTGGTATGGGAAAAGCTATGGCTATCCTTTTCGCAAAAGAAGGAGCTAAAATAATTGCAGCAGATATGAATCAAGAAGGATTAGACGCTGTAGTGAAAGAAATTGTAAATAATGGTGGAGCTGCTAAGGGTATCGTAACCAACGTAACAAAAGAAGAAGACATTAACAATATGATCAATGCTGCTGTGAAAGATTTTGGTGCATTAGATATTTTAGTTAATAATGCAGGTGTAATGGATAATTTTATGACAGTTGCAAATCTTTCAAATGACTTATGGAACAAAATTATTGCAATAAACTTAACTGCACCAATGATGGCATCACGTTTAGCATTACAAATAATGACTAAACAAAAATCAGGTGGGGTAATTATTAATACAGCATCTGTTGGTGGGCTATTTGGTTCAAGAGGTGGAGCAGCATATGTTGCTTCGAAACATGGATTAATAGGATTAACAAAGAATATTGCAAGTGTTTATTCAAAACAAGGAATTCGTTGCAATGCTATAGCTCCAGGAGGAGTCAATACAAATATCGGTAGTACGATAACTGCACCAGACATGTTAGGCTTAGATACTTTGAATAAAGGTACAGGTGAGGCGCCTATGGGGCAACCTGAAGAAATTGCAAACGTTGCATTGTTCCTTGCTTCAGATGATGCAAGTTTCGTTAACGGTGCTACTGTTGTAGCTGATGGTGGTTGGACAGCTTGTTAACAAAAAATATATAAAATACTTCCCTAATTATATAAGCAAATGGGCCAATTCATTATTGAATTAGCCCTTTTGCTTATTTATTAATTAGTCTCTTGCCAAAATTAGGATTTACTAAAAGCATTAGTATAATAACCGTTAAAGTAAGATTTCCGATATAAAATGGATTTGGATTTGCGATTGAGAACATAGCTAGCACGATAACCATTCCTATTGTACCTAAACTGGTTAACCACCAACCAACCTTACTCCTTCCTGCGAGTAAAGGGATTCCTGCTATAACTAAGAAAGATGAAAGCCATATTATCGGAAAACCATATGCATATGTGAAAAATTCACCCTCATAAAACTTAGGATCAACTCTGCTTGTAAGTTCATGTATTGCAGAGAAACCATTAGTAAAACTAAAAGCAACTGCTATACCCATAAGAACGAATAATGTAATATTTTTTGATTTATCCATTGCTGAGGACTTTTCTGATAATAAAAAAATCACGAAAGGTATTAAACCTATTAATATTATTACAATATCCTTAATCGCTAAATTCTTTGAAGAATTCATAACAGGTCCAAACAGAAATGCCCCTGTTACAGCCGTTATTGAAACAAGCCCCAACGCTACAGGACGCGCCCAATATTCACCTTTATAGATTGAGCGTACTAAAAATAATAGTATAGCCCCTGCAAAAACGGTTAATCCAATCCACATTGGCATATAGATTGCTGCAAGATCTATAGCAGCTCTTGGTGTAGGATCTCCGCTATTTTCAAACATTACCCATAAAGATTTCATTATTGAATTTGTAATTTCTTTTCCGTAGATTGGTACAATAGTTAACATGAAAATACCAGCTAACGCTGCAGAAATCGCAGAAATTAAACGTCCTTTTGCTGTTGTATCATTTACCATTAAAAAACCCTCCCCCTTATTATTTAATACCATTTAAAAAAATATCTACCACTCCAGTCACAATTTCCTCTTGAGAATAAGAATCTTCAGAACCATTTATCAATCTATCAACTACAACAAAAGATAAAAGCATACCCAAAAAGGCCCTTGCAGCAAATTTTGGGCTAGTAATCTGATCTGGCATTGTACTACCTAAAAATTTTGCAACTTTGTTAAATGCATCATCAATTGTATTCAGATAAATCATTCGCCCTAATTCAGGATAGTTTGGGGCCTCACAGATAATAGTTCTTAATAAATTAATTTTCTCTGGTTGTTTATACATATTTAGAAACTCAAAACCGATTTCTTCAATAGAAGATACTCCTAAATCCTTACTATTAGCTATTGGTAAGTTTGATAGAAGTGAATGCATCTCACTACTCTTTGCAATAGATAACAGCATTTCTTCTTTATTAGAAAAATATTGATATAAGGACGCCTTTGATAATCCTAGTTCCCCTGAAATATCATCCATTGTAGCTCTACAATAGCCTTTTTCACCGAATAGTTTTAAAGCAGTACTTAAAATCTCTTGTTTCTTCATTTCAAATAAAGGCCGAAAAGATTCTTTATCTGGTATATCAAGGCTATCAAATAATTCTTTTTTGTTTTTATAATACTTATAAATCGTTCCAACTGAAACTTCTGCTTTATTCGCAATATCAGTTATTCTTGTTTCTGCGTATCCCCTTTTCGTAAAAATTGTTTTTGCTACTAAATTAATACGTTCAAGTTTACTATCTTGCATATAATCCACTCCTATACTAATGAATAAATATTTAATAACCATTTAGTATATGTTCATTTTCACATAGTTCTTATTGTTTGTCAACAATTTTACTTTATAACAAAATAAAAATAGATTAAAACTTACTTACCTCTTCATAAAAAATAAACTCCTGCTAAAATATCATGCAGGAGTTTTATACTTGTTTATATTACTTTTTAATTTTTAGTTT
>CAZSSR010000184.1:0-920 GCA_964609605.1 uncultured Bacillaceae bacterium
GCAGCTAAATAAAAAAGCTTTAGAGATTATAGAACCTCTAATTTTGGAAGAGACGAAAAAAATAATTGACTCCTATATTAAAGCAACGGCGAAAACCTCGGGTTCTTCAGAGTTGCTTCTGGTTGTTAAAGCGGCATTTGAAGGTCGAGTAGAAACACTCATGCTTGAAGAAAATCGGATGTTACCAGGGAAAATTGATAAAAATAGCGGTGAAATTGATTTGTGTGATTTAGGCAATCCAGATTGTGATGACCTTTTGGATGATTTAGCTCAATTGGTACTAAAGAACAAGGGTAATATCGTTGTGCTACCAAAGAATAAGATTCCTAGTATAACTGGTATTGCTGCTATTTATAGATATTAATATATGTATTCTGTTGCTGAATTTTAAAAAAAGATATCGTTACGATATCTTTTTTGTTTTTGAATATTTATATAATTTTCTTTGCTTCTTCAGCCTCATTAACAGTATTCTCTATATTAAACTTCTTACATTCTTTAAAGGCATAATATTTACATTCATCACATTTTTCTTGATCAATCAGTGTAACAGCATATTTTATCGCTTGTTCAGTATCATCAAAGAAGTTTTCTTTGCCTATTAAATTGTACAAACCTGATTTTTTTAGAACTTCTTTAGGATGTTCCTTTATTCCTGAGATTAAAACAATTCCATTGTCACTTGTGAAATTATTAACAGTATCTTTGAGATTTGATTCACCAGTAGTATCAATAAATGGCACATGGCTCATACAAAGCAATAAGATTTTAGGCTTATAGTTTATTAGTTTCATAGTTTTAGTAAACATACTTGCTACACCAAAAAAAAGTGGACCTTCAATGGTATATATACTAATTTGTGGGCAGTTATTGCCTTCATAAACCATATTAGTAGTTAATTTATCATTTTTATTATTATG
>CAZSSR010000184.1:930-2706 GCA_964609605.1 uncultured Bacillaceae bacterium
ATGATCAGGTAAAACATTTGAAACAGTCATTAGCTCACTCATACGTTTAGCAAAAATAATAATTGCAAACATTAATCCAATTCCAATTGCAACAGCTAGATTTACAAATACAGTAAGCAAAAAAGTAGTAATTAATACTATGGCATCATCATATTTTGTTTTTAGAATATGGACGAATTGTTTTTTTTCACTCATATTCCACGCTACAATCATTAAAACTGGTGCTATGCTGGCCAATGGAATATGAGAAGCGTAAGGTGCAAATAATAGCAAGACTAATAGGACTGTTGCAGAATGAACGATTGCTGATACTTTTGATACTGCACCATTTTTTATATTTGTTGCCGTTCTTGCAATTGCACCTGTTGCAGGAATTCCTCCGAAAAACGGTATTATCATATTTCCAATACCTTGACCAATTAGCTCACGATTACTATCGTGTTTATCACCAGTCATACCATCTGCTACTACTGCGGATAATAATGATTCTATTGATCCAAGCATAGCAATTGTAAAAGCCGGTACAATTAGCACCTTTATATTTTCTAAGGAGAAATCCAACATATGGAATCCTGGTAATGTACTAGGTATAGATCCATATGCTGAACCAATTGTTACTATATAATCTTCAAAAAATAAAAAAGAAATAATGCTTGATATAACCAAACCTATAATTGCACCTGGGATTTTTTTTGTTATTTTCGGTGTCAATATTATAATAGCTAAACCGATAGATGCTATAAGTACACTGTAAGGATTTATTTGATTAATATTCTTAAAAATTTCTGTTAAATTTAAGAAAAAGCTTTCATGCTTTTCAATATCACTTAAACCTAAAAAATTTGGAACTTGACCAATAAAAATTAAAACAGCAATACCGGAAGTAAAACCGATTGTCACTGGTAGGGGCATATATTTAATTAAGGAGCCTAATTTAAAAAGACCCATTAATAATAAAATAATACCTGCCATAAAACCTGCTATTAAAAGATTTTGATATCCATAGTTCATAACTATAACAAAAAGAACAGGGATAAAGGCACCAGTTGGTCCACTGATTTGAAATTTAGATCCTCCTAATAAGGAAATAAAAATACCAGCCATTATTGTTGTGTAAATTCCATACTCCGGTTTAACACCAGAAGCAATAGCAAAAGCCATGCCAAGCGGAATAGAAATAATACCAACAATAAGACCAGCATAAAGATCCCGTTGGAAACTTTGAATACTGTAATTATTAAAGTTTTTCAATAACATAAAGACGAGCCCTTCTTTTTTCTATTATAATTGACGCCAAATATTTTAGCCTCATAAATATCAATTATACTCCGCCTAAAATTAATGTCAATCTAGTATAGTGTTAATAGGTATGATAATATATAAATATAATTGAATATACTTAAATATAAGGGAGATATAAACAGATGGTTGAGTTATTCAAAATATTAGCAGATGCGAACAGACTAAGGATACTTAATTTGTTAATGAATGATAAATTATTATGTGTGTGTGAAATAGAAATTATATTAGAATTGAGTCCTTCTAATGCATTAAGACATCTAAGTAAATTGGAGGATTTAGGCATTATAACTCCAATAGTGGAAGATGAATGGATTCATTATAAGATTAATGTTAAATTTAAAGAAAATAATGATTTATTATTTGATTTTTTATATTTAAAATTTAAAACAAATGTAATTTACCTTAAGGATTTAAACCGTTATCATAAATATAAGGTTAATAGTTTATCTTGTATAGTTATTGAAAAAGATAAAA
>CAZSSR010000185.1:0-2680 GCA_964609605.1 uncultured Bacillaceae bacterium
GTCGTTAATTAAAAAGCGATGGTGTACATTATCGAGTTATGTTTGAAGAAAATAGAATTCTGAAATATAATTTGGATCAATATACTCAGGTAGTTTCAGAGTCTAATCAATTAAAAGAAGAGAATAAGAGATTGAAGGAAATGCTAGATTATAAAGATGAAACCATTGATGAATTTCACTTAGTTGTAGCAAAGGTAATATCAAGGTCACCTGATAAATGGAATAACATGCTTGTCATTGATAAAGGCACGAAGGATGGAATTAAAAAGGATATGGCAGTTATCACCACCAGTGGTTTTGTTGGTAAAGTATATAGTGTTTCTAATTATTCGTCTAATGTTCAATTGATTACTGATAGTAGTTATAATAGTTTTGTTTTTGCTTTAATACAAAGTGAGCCTAAGACATATGGAACTGTTGAAGGTTATGACAAAATCAATAATATTTTAATGATTGAACAAGTAGAGTTGGAGGCTATAATAAAACCGGGACAGTTGGTAACAACCTCAAGCTTAGGTGGAGTTTTTCCGACAGGCTTGGTAATTGGAGAAGTATCTTATGTTAAAGAGGATGACAATAGTGGATTGACAAAGACCATATATGTTAAACCAGGTACAGATTTCTATCATTTAGATGAGGTTTTTATAATAACTGAATTTATGTTAACAAAGGAGGAAGAATAGGTGCGAAAAAGATTGATATTTATTAGCCTTTTTCTTCTTTTTTTATTAGAGGGAGTGATTATACAAGCCCTTACTAAAGAAAACTATGATTCTAATTTTTTGATTTTTCCCAGGCTAGTATTAGTTGTTATAATATACCTAGCGATATATCACAATAAAAATTACGTTTTGTTTTTTGCTGTTATTTTTGGTTTACTATATGACTTGGTATTTGGTAGAGTTATTGGAGTATATACAATCAGTATGATTGGTGTTGTATACTTAAGTATCTGGTTTGTTCAGTTTTTCCATCCATCTTTTTTAATTTATTTAATTATTCAAACATTGGTGATTACAACATACGAAATATTTATTTATGGGGTACTTAGAATGTATCAATTGGTTCAAGTAAGCTTTGTTGAAATGTCTACTCATATATTACTTCCCACATTAATCTTTAATGTAACTTTTGCTGCTTTATTTTATCCTCTTTTTAACAAATTAATAGGTAAGGAAAATATATAATAACTAGGTGTATTAGATATGAAAACATCAAATAAAAATAAAAACTCAACATTAATTTCTAGATATAATTTATTATTTTTTATAATATTTATTTTATTTGCGATATTAATTTTCCGATTAGCTTATATTCAATTAATCGAAGGAGAAGATTATCTGGCTTTAGCTGAAACAAATAGAACAAAAACGATACCGATATCAGCTCCAAGGGGTCTGATAAAAGATGCGAATGGTGAAACATTGGTTACTAATAAAACTGTATGGACTATTACTTTTGAAATAGATGAAGAAGAAAAACAGGACTTTGATTATATTGCTGCTACTCTTGCAGATTTATTGTCAGAGACTGATGATGATAAATGGAAGAAAAAAGAGACTATTTTAAAAAGCATGGATGTTGGACCATTATATAGAGCTTCTAAATATATTCCGAGAATAGTTGAGATAGATATTAATGATAGAACTAGAGCATATATTGAAGAACATAAGTCTGAGTTACCAGGTATTGAAGTTATGTCTGATCAGATGAGAAATTATATATATGGTGACTTTATGGCACAAGTTATTGGTTATACGCGTAGTATTCCTAATACTGACATGGAATATTATAGTGCGTTAGGATATAAGATGACAGATCATATTGGTATTTATGGATTAGAGAAGCAATATGAAAATATATTGCATGGGCAAGATGGAGAATATCTTGTAGAGGTAAGTAGCGATTACTCAAAGGTTGAACAGAAGAAAATATCGGATCCGATACCGGGTAATAATATAATTTTAACAATAAATAAAAGTTTTGAAGAGGCTGTGGAAAAGTCATTAGAAGAGACGATAGATAAATTAAAAGAAAAAACGGATGATGCAACATTAGCTACTGCTGTCGTAATGGATGTAAATACTGGAGCAGTTTTGGCTATGGGGAATTATCCAAGATATGATCCCAATTGGTATAATGGACCCATTTCACAAGAGCTTTATCAAAATTCTATAATGCCCTATGAAGCAAATACTGCGATACGCGGCAGGTATGCAATAGGATCTTCAATGAAACCATTAACCGTAATTACAGCATTAGAGAAAGATATTATCGAGATAGATACGGTAATATATGACAGGGGTAGGGTAGCTTATGATAAAAACGCCCTTGGTCAAACCTTATACATGAGTAATTATGGTGGAAGGTCCTTAGGATCAATTAATTTAACGAGCGCCCTTAAATATTCTAGTAATGTTTTTATGGCGGAAATCGCCCTTAAAATGGGAAATAAATATGGAATAGAAGAAACACTAGATATCATGCGTTATTATAATAGTATGTTCGGATTGGGAGTAAAAACAGGAATAGACTTGCCAGAGGAATTGTCAGGATATATTTCTACAAACAAGAATTATGTTCAACAATCAATTGGACAAAATGACACATATACTGCTATGCAGTTAGCACAATATGTTAGTACGATTGCTAACGATGGGTATAAAATGGAACCCTATTT
>CAZSSR010000186.1:0-2662 GCA_964609605.1 uncultured Bacillaceae bacterium
AGAGCATGAATTTTATATAAATATGCAGTTAAAGTCTCGCTTGAAAAAGCAGCTATCAAGCCTTGTTGTATTGCAATATAATTAATAATTGTTATCTGGTTAATAATATCTTCAGTTCTTTTTAAGGTTGCACAACAAGAAATAATTTGAATATTATTAGACATATCATGTCTAAATTTTTTCATTATTTCAATTATGAGCTGATTGCAATTAAGGCTACTATATATTTTAGAATTCCATCTTTTATTGATTATAAACCAAAGATAAATAAGAATAATTAACTCCACAATTAATAATATTATGTAAAATATATTACTATATAGCAGAATAAATTGAATAACAATAATTATCATGGAAAGTAAAAATAAAATGTTTATTACCAATTTATATCAACTCCATTATTTGCATATCCCAAGTATACAGTATTTTCCCTTAGTGTTAAATATAAAAATCCCAGCCATCCTGGCTGGGATTTTTATATTAATATTTACGCTTCTAGAGCAGTCGAATATACACTAACTTTTTTGCGATCGCGTCCAATACGTTCAAACTTTACAACGCCCTCAATCTTTGCAAATAGTGTGTCGTCTCCACCAATACCAACATTTGTCCCTGGATAAATCTTAGTTCCACGCTGACGCACTAAAATACTACCTGCAGTTACTAACTGACCATCAGAACGTTTAACTCCTAAACGTTTCGCAATGCTATCACGTCCGTTTTTTGTACTACCTACTCCTTTTTTAGAAGCAAAAAATTGCAAATTCATTTTTAACATAGCAACCACCTCCTATTAAGATGTTTCTATTCTAATTTGTATATATTTTTTATATTCATCTTCAATCATTAATAATGATTCAATCATTGATTTCATTAACAATTGTAATTGATCATCAATATAATCATCTTCTATTTCAGGAATATCCCAAAATAGATAACCGTTTTTTTCATTCTCTATTGGCATTAAATCAATATTCAGTAAACGTTTAGTAGAATTTATTGCACCGATTGTTAAGGCCGATACAGCAGAACAGACAATATCTTTCCCTTTTTTATTATAAAAAGCATGTCCCTCAATAGTTACACTAGAAATTCTATCTTTACTGGATTTGTTAACTAATACTTTAATCATTATGCATTAATTTTTTCGATTATTACCTTGCTAAATGGCTGACGATGACCTTTTTTACGATGATAGTTTTTCTTAGCTTTATACTTAAAAACAATAATTTTCTTACCTTTACCATGCTTTTCGAGTTTACCAGTAATTGTTGCATCGGCAACTGTAGGATTACCAACAAGCACACCATCGTCTTTAGAAACCATCAAAACTTCATCAAACTCAACAGTATCACCTTCATCAGCAAATAATTTCTCAATATAGATAATATCGCCTTCTTGAACTTTATACTGTTTACCACCTGTTTTAAATATTGCGTACATTTTTTAAGTACCTCCTCTTATTTAGGGACTCGCCTATTATAGGTGCATATTAAATGCTTAAAACCTAGTCAGTGCGGTAACGAGTGCTTATAGCACTACCAGAGAATTTTATCATATTTATAATATAGTGTCAATTTTATTTAAATTTAAAATTAAAACTATTAAGATTAATAAAACAATTTTCTCTAATTCTGATTTCTTGATTACTTATTGCTTCTAATTTATGTAATAATTCCTCTTCATTTCTATTTAATAAAACTGCAATAAAAGGATTTACCTCTAAAATCAAAAAGTCAACATCTGTATATTCTTTAAAGGAAACCGCCTCTCTTTTAATCTTATCAAATATCTCTTCCTCGGAAATAACCTTTCCTTCCCCTTCACACACTGGACAGGGTGTTAATAAAATATTATCTATGCTTTGCCTTACTTTTTTTCGTGTCATCTCTACTAGGCCCAATTGTGTTATGCCTAATACGTTTGATTTAGTCCTATCGTTTTTTAATTCCATTTCTAGTGCTGCAATTATTTCTTCGCCATGCTCCTCTGTTTCCATATCAATAAAATCAATTATAATGATACCACCAATATCTCGGAGTCGTAATTGTTTTGCTATTTCTACTGCAGCTTCTATATTTATTTTATATATTGTATCCTCTAAACGAGAATGCCCTATGTATTTACCAGTGTTCACATCTATAGCTGTAAGTGCTTCGGTTTTATCTATTATTATATAACCACCACTTTTTAGCCATATCTTCCTTCTAACCAATTTATCGATTTCATATTGAAGATCATAGGCCGCAAAAACATCTTCACCCTGATATAAAAACAACCTATCGCAATATTCAGGTATTGTGTTATTTATAAATTCTTTTATCCTACCAAATTCATATCCATCATCAATTATGAATTGTTCAACATCTTCAGAAAATATATCTCTTATCAATCTAAAGGATAAATCTAAATCCTTATATACTAAGTTTGGAGCAGAAATCTTTTTACTTTTTTCAAGAATTGTAGCCCATACACTCCTAAGAAATTTTAAATCATCGTTTAAATATTCTTCATTTACATCGCTGGCTTTTGTTCTTATTATCATACCTTCGTTATCTTTTAATAAATGTTCGCCTAATGCTTTTAAGATATTTCTTTCATTTTCATCGATAATTTTCTTAGATACACCTACATAATTACTTTCTGGCATATAAACAATAAA
>CAZSSR010000187.1:0-2657 GCA_964609605.1 uncultured Bacillaceae bacterium
TGCCATAGCAGCTGTTGAAATTACACAAAGTTTTGCACCGGGTGGTGACTTAAATCCAATTAAGAAAGCTGTGAATCCGCTTTTAGCTACCTTTGGTGGAGTTCTCGGTCCGGTAGCGGTATTTTTTATATTAAACAGTCTAATTGGGAGTCCTGATTATACAAATGGATGGGCAATACCAACTGCAACAGATATTGCATTAGCATGGCTATTAGCAAAATTCGTCTTTGGTGCAAGGCATCCTGCAGTTTCTTTTCTATTACTGCTAGCAGTTGCTGATGATGCGATTGGGTTAATTATAATAGCTGTATTTTATCCAGATCCAATACTTCCGTTTGAACCAATGTGGTTGTTAGCTGTTTTAGCAGGTATATTAATAGCATACTTGTTTAGAAGGCTTGGGTTAAAGAATTATTGGCCATATTTGATTTTAGGTGGTGGGTTAAGTTGGATGGGATTATATAACGCCCATTTACATCCTTCTTTAGCTTTAATAGTTATAATACCATTTCTTCCATATAGTAAAAAAGCTGATGGTCATTTATTTGAGGATTCTTTTCGAGAAACGTCTACATTAAAGAAATTTGAACATGATTGGAAGATATTCGTGGATATGGGCTTATTCTTTTTTGGTATTGCTAATGCTGGCGTAGAATTTAGTGAAATAGGAACATTATCATGGATAATACTAGCATCATTAATAATTGGTAAAACGGTTGGTATTTATTCATTTTCGTTGATTGGAAAAACGTTAGGTTTTTCATTACCAAAGGGAATGGGGAAAAAAGAACTATTCCTTGCAGGTGTGGTTGGGGCAATGGGACTTACAGTTGCTTTATTTATTGCTGATGCGGCATTTACTGATATCAAAATACAATCTGCAGCTAAAATGGGTGCGCTTTTCAGCTCAGGAGTCTTCATTTTAGCTTATATATTGGGTAAAGCTTTAAAGATTAAAAAAATAAAGTAAAATTCTGAGGAGGCATCTTTTTGGAAGATTCAATATTGAATATTTTAGAGGAATTGACGAATGCTTCTGGAGTTTCGGGTAATGAAGGTCCAGCTAGAGCTGTTATGATAAAACATATTGAACAATATGCTGATGAAGTTGTTGTGGACAATTTAGGAAGTTTGATTGCAAAAAAAGGTCAAAATGGTCCAAAAATATTAATAGCAGGACATTTAGATGAAATTGGATTTATGGTAACTAGAATTACTGATGAAGGTTTTATTAAATTCCAAACACTTGGTGGGTGGTGGGAACAAGTAATGTCTGCACAGCGGGTTAAAGTAATTACTCGTAAAGGCGAACTAATTGGTGTTATTGGTTCTAAACCACCACACATTCTCAAAACAGAAGATAGAAAAAAACCTGTTGATGTCAAAGAATTATTCATTGACATTGGGGCAAAGGATAAAAAAGAGGCCGAAGAATTTGGTGTACGACCAGGTGATTCAATAGTTCCTGATTCTAAATTTACAATAATGAGTAATCCAAACTTAATAATGGCGAAAGCTATAGATAATCGAGTTGGTTGTGCGGCAACGATTGAAGTATTTAAAGGAATCAAAAATAAGAAACACAATAATATATTATATGGAGTGGGGACGGTACAAGAGGAAGTTGGATTACGTGGTGCTCAGACTTCAGTATTTGCAGTAAAACCTGACATAGCTTTTTCTATTGATACAGGATTAGCTGGTGATACTCCAGGGATTAGTCCAGATGATGCAAGTAGTAAACTTGGTAAGGGACCACAAATATTTATTTATGATGCTTCGATGATACCTCATAAAGGGTTAAGAGATTTTGTAATTAATGTTGCTGAAGAAGAAAATATACCTTTTCAATTTTCAACAATTCCTTTTGGAGGGACAGATGCGGGTAGATTCCATTTATATGGAAGCGGTGTTCCGTCTCTATTTATTGGGATACCTACAAGATATATTCACACACATGCAAGCATTTTCCATCGTGATGATTATGAAAATGCGATAAAATTATTATTAAAATTGATTGAACGTTTAGATGAAAAAACAGTTTTGGAAATTAAAAAAAATAGTTAAATAAATAAAGATGATAGGATGTTCTTTTGGCATCTTATCATCTTTATTTCTATTTTTTATGCTATAATAAGTTTTGAATTAACTTAATAATTAGGGGGATAATTATGGGTAAGCAATATGCAGTTATTGGATTAGGTCGTTTCGGTTCTAGCGTTGCTAAAACCTTATATAACTTAGATCATGATGTTTTGGCAATTGATATAGATGAGGAAAAGATTCAAGATAACTTAAATAATGTAACGCATGCTGTACAAGCAGATACAACTGACGAGGATGCATTAAAATCATTAGGTATTAGTAATTTTGATGTTGTAGTAATTGCTATTGGTGAAAATATTCAAGCCAGCATACTAACAACTTTGTTAATAAAAGAGTTAGGAATTGCAACTATTGTAGTAAAGGCACAAAATCAATTACACGCAAAGGTTTTATATAAAATTGGTGCTACAAAAGTAATTTTTCCAGAAAGAGATATGGGTATAAGAGTTGCTCACAACCTAGTAACGCCAAATATATTGGATCATATAGAACTTTCAGAAGAATACAGTATTTTGGAGATAATTAGCAGTGAAGAAATGGCAGGTAAAACG
>CAZSSR010000188.1:0-2653 GCA_964609605.1 uncultured Bacillaceae bacterium
ATTACTAAAACAGAAATAGATAAGTTGGATGAAAAGAATAAAGTTAATGTTATAGCTCATATGTTAGGTGGAGTAGAGGTAACTGATATAACATATAAACATGCAAAGGAATTGATTGAAAAGGCACAATTATTAAAAAAGTCTTTTTAAAAAATACATAAATTTATTTTGAACGGGAGTGGAGATAATGTCAAAAATAAAGGTAATAATTGCTGATGATAACCGTGAATTTGTGAAATTACTCATAGATTTTATGAAGGAACAGTCAGATATTGAAATTATTGGCACTGCAAACAATGGAAATGAGGCAGTGAAAATTATAGAAGCTGAGGAACCTGATGTAATTATATTGGATATAATTATGCCATATTTAGATGGTTTAGGTGTATTAGAAAAATTAAAGGAAATAAATTATTCAAAAACACCAAAGATAATTATGCTTACAGCATTTGGACATGAGAATGTAACTCAACGAGCAGTTGAATTAGGTGCATCCTATTACATTTTAAAACCCTTTGACATGGAATTATTATTAACTCGTATAAAACAGGTAATGAGTGAAGCTGATTTAGAACCTAATTTATCAAGAGTTAGAAAAAGTTTATTGTTAGCGAATCCTAATAATATAGAATTCAATATTACGGAAATTATTCATGAGCTTGGAGTTCCTGCTCATATTAAAGGTTATTTGTATTTAAGAGATGCAATTATTATGGTATATAATGATATAGAAATATTAGGTGCAATAACTAAAGTATTGTATCCAAGAGTTGCTGAGAAACATAAGACAACACCTACAAGGGTTGAAAGAGCGATTAGACATGCGATTGAGGTAGCGTGGAATAGGGGCAATGTCGAAATTATTAAAAGCACATTTGGTTATACTATAAATACTTCTAAAACGAAACCAACTAATAGTGAATTTATTGCAATGATTGCTGATAGATTAAAAATAGAAAGTCGAGTGAGCTGAGATATAAAAGCTATTATTTATTAAACATGGTATTTAGTTACCTTGTTTTTTCTTTTTTTATTTTTAAAAATAAATTTTAATTATATATAATTAGGAGGGTACTTTCATTGGATAGAGATCCGAAAATTAAAATAATAACGGGCCATTTTGGTAGTGGAAAGACAGAAATAGCGATAAATTTAGCTCTTAGAGAAAAGGAAAAATTTAGTAAAGTAGCAATTGCTGATTTAGATGTTATTAATCCTTATTTCCGTACGAGAGAGATTGGAAATATATTAGATGAAAAAGAAATTAAGTTAATTGCTCCTAAAGGCAAACTAAGCACCTCAGATTTGCCTATTGTATCTGGGGAAATATACAGTATAATACATAATCCCGAATATCGCTTAATTATAGATGTCGGTGGAGATAAAGATGGAGCAACTGCATTAGGACAATATTATAATGATTTGAGTAATATTGATTACAGAATGTACTTTGTAATCAATATAAATCGTCCATATGTTAGTGATGTTAATGGTATAATAGAATCAATAAAACAAATCGAATTGGTGTCTAGGCTTAAGGTTACAGCTATAATTAATAATACTAATATGGGTATCGAAACAGATATTGATAGTATTAAACGTGGCAGTGATATAGCAAATAAAATCAGTAATAAATTAAATATTCAGTTTTTATTTACAACAATATCTGTTGAATATTTCGAAAAAACTAGGGACTTTTCTACGAAAAATAATGTATTATATATACATCGTTTTATGAAATTACCTTGGGAGTAATTGTTGAAGGGGGAAGAGATATTATGGAACCACGCGTTGTGTTTGATGCGGAATTATGCAAGGGTTGTAGCCTATGTATAGAAGTATGCCCAAAAGATATTATTAAATTAGTTGATAATTTAAATGAAAAGGGTTATCGTACAGCAAATGTTTTGGAACAGGACAAGTGTATAAGCTGTATGGCATGTGGAATAATCTGTCCTGATGGTGTTATTACGATTTATCGTCCTAAAAAATAAGAATATATTAGAAATTGAGGGGAGAAAAATATATGGCAAAAGTTTTAATGAAAGGTAATGAAGTAATTGCTGAAGCAGCAATTCAAGCAGGATGCAGATGTTATTTTGGCTATCCAATAACGCCACAAAGCGAATTAATTGCATATATGGCAAAACGATTGCCTGAGATTGATGGAGGAATGTTTCTTCAAGCAGAAAGCGAAATTGCTGCAATAAATATGGTTTATGGAGCTTCGAGTGCTGGAGTTAGAGTTATGACATCATCCTCTAGTCCGGGGATTAGTTTAAAACAAGAGGGAATATCCTATTTAGCGGGTTCCGAATTACCATCAGTTATTGTTAATATAATGAGAGGTGGTCCTGGATTAGGGAGTATTCAACCATCTCAAGCTGATTATTTTCAGGCTACTAAGGGCGGAGGACATGGAGATTATAAAATTCCTGTTTTCGCACCAGCAACACTTCAGGAAATTGTTGAATTAACATACTTATCTTTTGATATAGCAGATATTTACCGTACACCAGTATATATATTGGGTGATGGTATGCTTGGACAAATGATGGAACCAGTTGAATTTACAAAAAGAGAAGATCGAGAATTGCCAGAAAAAAATTGGGCTACTACAGGAACACGTGGGGATGGTAAGCCTAAAAGTATC
>CAZSSR010000189.1:0-2644 GCA_964609605.1 uncultured Bacillaceae bacterium
TTTTTCATAAAAATGAAATATATACTTCAACGTTATTATCTTCTGCATTTGATTCTGTTCCCCAAACTTTAGTTAGCAAATCTTCTTTAGGTACGATAATATTTGGATTTAACATCAGAATACGTAAAATCTCAAATTCTTTTAGGCCTAAATGTATAGATTTATGTTTACAAAATAGGGTGTTTGTTAGCTGGTTTAACAACAAATCTTTAAAAATAAGTTCATTTAGGACAACTTCTCCCTGTCTTCTGGATAATGCACGAATTCTAGCCAATAGTTCTTCAGGAGAAAAAGGCTTAGTTAAATAATCATCTGCTCCACAGTCAAGTCCTTCTATTTTATCTGCTATTTCATCTTTAGCAGTCAATAATAATACTGGGGTTTTTTTCTTGTTTTTACGCATTTTAAGAACGATATCAAAACCATTCATTTTAGGGAGCATTACATCTAAGATAATAACGTCATAAATACCACTCATTGCATAATCATATCCAGCTTCACCATCATTTACAACATCAGCAATATATTTATTCTCTTCTATTATTTGTCTTAATGCTTCTGATAGACGAATTTCATCTTCTACTATCAATACCCTCATATTAAACATCCTTTTTTTTTATTCTAACATTAATTCCATAAAACTGCCTTTATACTATTTTATAATATCTTAAATTTCTTGAATTAGTCTGAAATTTTTATTTAAGAGTTATTTAAGGTTTGAAGAGTATAATCTGAGTATGAAAAGTTTAAAAATATTGGCAAAGAAGCCTATAAGAGAGGAAGTGATAACTTGGAATTATTAAAAGCTAACCGGCATGAAATTAAATATACAATTAGCACTACAGATAGTATAGTTCTTAGCAATAGATTAAGCAAAGTATTAAAAAAAGATAAGAATTGTACTGATGGAGCATACACCATTACAAGTTTATATTTTGATGATATTAACAATAGTGCTTACACACAAAAAGTAAATGGTGATCCAATAAGACATAAATATAGAATACGCTACTACAATAACAATACTTCATTTTTTAAACTTGAGAGAAAATCTAAATTTAATCAAATGATTGCTAAAGTTTCTGGAGAATTAAATGAAAATGAAGTTAAAAACATTTGTAATGGAGATTTTGAGTTTTTAAGAGAAAAGAAGGAAGATTTATTTATGGATTTTTACTTAAAATTATCTCATGGTTTAATTAAACCAAAAGTCCTTGTTAAGTATAAACGATTAGCTTTTGTTCATCCTGTTGGTGATGTAAGAATTACTTTTGATTCAAAATTAATGACATCTAATAATCAAACTGACATTTTTAATGAAAACACTTCTTATAAACCAGCAATAGGCATTAATGATGTTATTATGGAGATAAAATTTAACAATATTTTGCCGGACCATATTAAAGGTTTGATTCAAACCGGAAATGTAATGGCTTCAGCAAACTCGAAATATGTTTATTCAAGAAAATATAATTATGAATTCTAGGAGGCGCGTTTATGACATTTCAAGATATATTTAACAGTGATTTTTTGGAAAGTACAACTGATTTAACAGCACTTCATATGAGTATTACATTTTTATTATCACTTTTAGCTGGACTTTTTATATTTCAGATTTACAAAAAAACCTACCAAAATGTTGTTTATACAAAAAGTTTTAATCTATCTTTGGTAATGATGACAATGATTACTACATTAGTAATAATGGCTATCAGTTCAAATATAATATTATCTCTTGGTATGGTTGGTGCTTTAAGTATTGTTCGTTTCAGGGCAGCTATTAAGGACCCGATGGATATAGTATTTATGTTTTGGGCAATTGCAGAAGGAATTGTAATTGGAGCAGGTTTTTATCTACTTGCCATTGCAGGCTGTTTTATAATAGGAGTTACACTTTATGTATTTAATTTGAATTTAAAAAGTGTAACGCCATATATTTTATTAATTAATTTTTCAAATGAATCCGCTGAAATTAATATTGTCAATGAAATAAAATCAAAAGTAGAAAAGTATTTTATAAAATCAAAAACTATTGATAGTTCTCAAATAGAATTGACCATTGAATTAAGATTAAAAAATGGTGAGATGAATTTTATTAATAATTTAAGACAAATTGAGTCAGTTTCTCACGCTATGTTGGTTAGTAGCAGTGAATATTCTAACTAGACTGAAGGTGGTTTGATGAAGTGGATTAAGAGTTTAGTAGCTATTTTGTTAGTATCAATTGCCTTAGTATTACTTAATTTCATCCCTACAAGTACGATTTATTCAAATAATGAAGATAGTGATAATATGATTGATACCGTGATTTTCCCACATAATGAAGTTGTAGAAGTCAATATTGAAATTGATGAAGATGTTTATGAAAAAATGAACGCTAACGCTACGTCTGAAGAAGTTGTTGTAGCAAATATAACCTATAACGGATATACATTCGATAACATAGGTATACGCCCTAAAGGCAATTCTAGTTTAAGAGATGTAGCCAATAGTGAAAGCGATCGTTATAGCTTTAAAATCGACTTCAATTATTATCTAGAAGATCAAAGTTTCTTTGGGATTACAAAAATTAATTTAAATAATATATTTAGTGACCCTTCAATGATGGCTGAATATCTAGGTTATGAAATGCTTGACGAAATAG
>CAZSSR010000190.1:0-2580 GCA_964609605.1 uncultured Bacillaceae bacterium
CCCGTTGGTCAAGCGGTTAAGACACCGCCCTTTCACGGCGGTAACAGGGGTTCAAGTCCCCTACGGGTCACCATTTTAGCAATTAGAAGTGAGATTTGAAGTTCCAATAGAAAATATTAATTTGAAAGCATGGACGATTAGCTCAGCTGGGAGAGCATCTGCCTTACAAGCAGAGGGTCGGCGGTTCGATCCCGTCATCGTCCACCATAAAAATAATTGCAACACGTTTAATGAACGTGTTATTTTTTTATATTTTTTAAAAATGGAGCGTTACAGATGTTTATGGTATTATTTTTAGAGATATATATAAATATGAGAAGATTTAAATTATTTTATTAAAGTTGAAATAGGAAGGCTAAACTTATGTTAAAAATAGTTAAGGAAACAATCACTAAATATAATATGGTGGAAAAATCAACACCTCTTATAATAGGAGTTTCTGGGGGTCCTGATTCTATGGTCTTATTAGATGTTCTTGCAATAATATTACCAAATAAATTAATTGTTGCCCATTTGAATCATAAATTTAGAGGATTGGAAGCAGATCAAGATGCAAATTTTGTTAGAGATGAATGTATTAAAAGAGGAATTACAGCAGTAATAAAAGAAGTAGATGTTCCGGAAATTATGAGGGAAGTAAACTTAGGGGCACAGGAAACAGCAAGACTAGTACGCTATGATTTTCTTTTAGATGTAGCAAAAGAATGGAACTCTGATAGAATTGTATTAGGTCATCATGCGGACGACCAGGCCGAGACAATTTTGATGAGGATAATTAGAGGGACTGGAATGCATGGTATTTCAGGTATTCCATATATAAGAGATTTTAAGGAATGTAAAATTATTCGACCTTTACTAGAAGTAAAGAGAGAACAGATTGAGGAATATTGCAGAAAGAATAGTATCAATTATGTTGTGGACAAAAGTAATCTTTCAACAAAATATTTTAGAAATGATATGAGACTAAATGTAATTCCGTATTTGTCAAAATATAATAAGCAAATTAGTACACATCTGACCCAACTAGGTAAGATTGCTCAAGAAGAAAGTGAATATTTAAATAAAATTGCAGAAAAATTTATTTTAGATAACTTAAGTTGGAACGGCAATACATCTGTAGTAGAGATATCCGCATTACAAACTTTGGATATTGCTTTACAAAAAAGAATAATTCATCTAATATTAAAACAGCATAAATCAAAACGAGAGATTTCATATAAACATATAGAAGATATTATTAAAATATTACACAGCACTCATCCTTCTAAATCATTAGATTTGGCAGGATTAAGGGTTTATCGACAATATGAAAAAATATTTTTTACTTCATCTTATAAAAGAGAAATAAAGGAGTTTAAATATGAAGTAAATATACCTTCTGATATGGATTTGCCAGAGATTGGTAAAAAAATATCTGTTTTTATTAAAGATATATATGAGGAAGAACTAGGTAAGTGTGAAGTGTTTGATTATGAAAAGATTAATAATAAATTCATAATTATTCGTTCAAAAAAAGATGGGGATAAGATAGAATTGAATGGATTGCAAGGTCGTAAAAAAATTAAAGATTTATATATTGATCTTAAAATACCAAAACAAGTAAGAGGAGAAACCCCAATTATAGAATCTGATGATAAGATTATATGGATTCCTGGAGTAAAAAGATCGAAGCACGCATATCCAAATATATCTACAAAAAAATTCTTGTATATAGTTTTATCTGAATTATAGAAAATTGTTCACAACAACTAGAAGAATAAATTAGTAAGGACGTATTAGGAGGATAATTATGGAGAGTAATATCAAAGAGATATTAATTTCAGAAAATATGATAAAAGGAAAAACTAAAGAATTAGGAGAGGCTCTTAGTAAGGAATATAAGGGCAGAACACCATTAATGATAGGAATATTAAAAGGTGCCATTTTATTTATGTCTGATTTAATACGAAACATGGATATTAATGTTGAGATAGATTTTATGGCTGTTTCAAGTTATGGAGCTTCTACTCAATCTTCTGGTGTTGTACGGATATTAAAAGATTTAGATTCGACAATAGAAAACAAAGACGTTATTATTGTCGAAGATATTATCGATAGTGGATTAACTTTAAGTTATCTAATGGATCTCTTTAAAAGAAGGAATGTTAACTCTATAAAGGTAGTGACTTTATTAGATAAGCCACATAATAGAACTGTCGATTTTAAACCAGATTATATAGGATTTACAGTTCCCGATAAATTCGTTGTTGGCTATGGTTTAGATTATAAAGAATTATATCGTAATTTACCATATGTTGGAGTATTAAAATCGGAAGTATATATTAAATAAGAAAGTCTATTGTTATGGACTTTTCTTTTTGATACAATAATACAAGTGCCGTGAGAGGAGTTAAGAAATGAACCGATTGGTCAGAAATACAGGATTTTACTTACTTATACTTCTATTAGTAATAGGATTTATAAGTGTTTTAACTAAACCAGCTACGCCTATAGAACAGATTTCTTATTCTCAATTTCAAGAGGAATTGTCACTAGGTATATATAATGAAATTACAGCTAGACCAGATGGTTTAACTTATC
>CAZSSR010000191.1:0-2555 GCA_964609605.1 uncultured Bacillaceae bacterium
AAATATTATCGGAAAAGAAGCAAACTGCGTGACAATAACAAGTGCTAAGGCTTTTTTAAGCAAGCCTTCTTTTACGGGTAATTTATAATATACTTCAGGATAACCCCATAATATATAAAACGTAATAACAAACGATAATTGAAAGCCTATATTAAATATCCACATCGGATTATATAAAGTCATAAAAATTATTGCTATGCCTAAACCCTGCAATGCTGAAATTCTACTTTTAAAAACGAAACCATAAAGCATTATTAAGGTCATAATTGTAGCCCTTACAACTGAAGGTCGCAAACCTATAAGAATCATATAAAATATTAGGACAATACTAACAATAATAGCAGCATTTTCTCTGGTAACTCTTAATTTTAATAAAGTAGCAAAAACAATAAAAGTTATTATCGATAAGTGTAATCCAGAGATAGCTAACAAGTGACTTAACCCAGTTATAGAAAAATTCTCTTGTAACTCCGATGAAATATCGCTACTATCTCCTAATAGAATTGATTTCAAAAAACCGGACTGAGATTTTTCAAATAAGCTATCTAGTATATTACTAGAACTAAGTCTTAAACTATTAATTACATTGCTTACAGGTGAAGCATCTGTTACTTTAATATTATCAACGCCAGAAACGACTATTTTCCAATATACTGACTCTCGTTGTAAATATAGTTCATAGTTAAACTGTCCTGGATTGCTCGTAATATTTATATCAGCAAACGAACCCGTTAAATTAATACCCATTCCAGATTGCCAGCTATTTACAATAGCTAAATCCTCTATATTATTAAGATATAAATATACTAGTAATCTTTCGTTAGTTACAATGGGCTGCTCTTTTTTATCATAATAATAAGAAATAGGTTTCACCATAAATTTAACTAAATCGCCATTAATATCTGGAGAGGTATCAATATATCCCCTAATACCAATCTCCTCATCTTGAAACTGCTCAACTAATTCAGTCGTTATTAAGGATTGATGGGTTACTTCATACAATTCCATACGGGCAAATGCGAATAAAAAAATACTTATAATAAGCCAAATATACCAATTATTTGATTTGTCACTAAAAGAGATAAAAGATATTATTATGAGTAATATCCCAACAACAAAACAAAACGCTATTAGAATCTCATTATTAATAAAAAATGATCCTACTAGCAGACCTATTATCCAACTAAAAGCTAATATCAAAAGAGGATATCTTCTTATATCTATCATTTTACATATCATCCCCATATTACCATTTAATATCTATTTAATTCTAAATAAATTACAAAACTCCTTCCTTGGTAAAAAATAAAAAAACCTGAGATAAAACTCAGATTTTTACTAAAAAAATAATGGACTATCTTTTCTCTTCTCTAATATATTGTCTATATATTATACCAGCCTCTTTAAACAGTCTTGTTACTTTAGGGTGGTCCTTTTCATACTCGCATTCATATACAACTTCTTTTATGCCACTATTTGCTAGCATTTTTGCACAATTATAGCATGGTGAGTCAGTTACATAAACTGTTGAGTTTTCTCTATCATCTCTATCTGTAAACAATATAAGGTTAACCTCTGCATGGATAGTCCTTATACATCTTTCCTTTTGTACCCCGTCATCATCAAAATACTCCATTAAACAGCCTTGTTCATAACAATCCTCAATACCTGACGGGCTGCCATTGTACCCTGTTCCCATCAGCTTTTTATTCTTTACTAGAATAGCTCCCACATGTCTTCTAGGACATGTCGCCCTTTCTGCAACAGAATTTGTCAATCCCATAAAATATTCATCCCAACTCTTACGCTTAGATGTATCCACTCTAATCCCCCTAACAAAAAAATGATAATAAAACGCTATATTTATTATAGCTTATTTTAACTTTTATTTGTCCCAGATACAAAAATGATTTTAATTGTTAAGCCACATAATTTTTATAGTGTTATATTATCTCTTATTTTATCGAAGATTCCTTCTGCTATTCCTGTCACATTCATAATCTCTTCAATACTCTTAAAATCACCGTTTTTTTCACGATATGTAATTATTGCCTTAGCTTTCTCTTCTCCAATTCCACTCAATGTTATCAATTCAGAAATTGAAGCACGATTAATGTTAATCTTACCATTATTTACACTACTGAAATTATTGATTGATACCTCACCTTGTTTAGGAACGATTATCTCCATTTCATCGTATACGCTTTTCGCCAAATTAACTTGGTATAAATCAGCATCCTCTAACAAACCTCCAGCTTTTTCAATCACATCTATTACCCGATCTTCTTCTATCATTTGATATACTCCTGGATTTTTAACAGCTCCTTTTACATCAACCATTATTATCTTATCTTCGCTCTCATCAGAAGATAATTCAATCCCCTTTAACTCAATTCCTATATCTGTATTTCCAATGGAAGATTCTATTCCCAAATTAAGCTCTGGTGGCTCCGAAGCATGAGAGTAATTATAAATAAAAAATGAAACTAATATTATTAATACTATTACTATAATAATTTTACTCTTGTTCGATAAATACATAGAAATCACTCCCA
>CAZSSR010000192.1:0-2542 GCA_964609605.1 uncultured Bacillaceae bacterium
ACCACATAATTCCAGGCTATAATCACCAACTCTAACCACGCGAACCTCGTTACCGTATTTTTCACCGAATAAAGCCATGGCTCCCATTTGTTTTGCTTCTTCTAATGATTTTATCATTATTTCTACATTTAAGTTATCCCATATTTTATTATTTACAATTAGTTCAATTTTTAAAAGCTCTTCCTCTGTTATAGCGCCAAAATGCGAGAAGTCAAAACGAAATTTATCTGGAGCCACTAAGGAGCCTGCTTGATTAACATGCTCACCTAAAACTTCTTTTAATGCTTGATGAAGGATATGTGTAGCAGTATGATTCTTTATAATATTGCCTCGAACTTTTTTATCTACCTTTGCAGAAACTTTATCATTAACGTTAAGCGTTCCTTTTATGATTTCTACATGATGAATGTGCTGTCCATTTGGTGCTTTTGTTACCTCTAAAACCTTTAACTCTCCATTTTTACCTGTAATAAAACCTTGATCAGATACTTGTCCTCCGCTTTCCGCATAAAAGGGGGTTTTATCTAACAAAATCTGAACTCTTTCGCCTTCAGTAGCTGCATCATGTAATTTATCGTTAAAAATAATATGTGTTATAAAAGCATCTACTATCAATTCAGTATATCCAACAAATTCACTCTTATCTTTTATTTCTCCAATTATTCCACCTTGAACATGCATACTATCTATGTCGTGTCTAGCTGAACGTGCTCGGTTTCTTTGTTCTTCCATCGCTTTATTAAATCCTTCTTGATCAACACTCATATTATTTTCTTTAGCAAAATCCTCAGTTAAATCAAGAGGAAAACCATATGTATCATAAAGCTTAAAACCATCCTTACCAGATATCTCTTTTATTCCTTCATCCTTAGCTTTTTGTATTATCTGCTCTAATATAATTAACCCATCTGAAAGCGTTTCAAGAAATCTTTCTTCCTCATTTTTTATAACCTTTTTAATAAATTCACTTTTCTCCAACACTTCAGGATAAGCGTTCTTCATTAATTCTCCAACTAAAGGAGTTAATTTATATAAGTATGGCTTATCTATGCCTATTTTCTTTCCATAACGAACTGCCCGTCTTAATAATCGACGAATAACATAACCTCTACCTTCATTAGACGGTAGTGCACCGTCACCTATTGCAAAAACAATTGTTCTTATATGATCTGCAATTACCTTAAGTGCAATATCAATTTCTGTATCCTGATGATATTTCACACCTGCATAAGTAGCAGTAGTTTCTATAATAGGAATAAATGAGTCCGTATCAAAATTAGTCTCAACATCTTGAATAATTGAAGCCACTCTTTCTAATCCCATTCCAGTATCAATGTTTTTATTAGGTAATGGTGTATAACTACCATCTGGATTGTGATTATACTGAGAAAATACTAAATTCCAAATTTCTAAATATCGTTCATTTTCGCCACCCGGATAACATTCGGGATCATTAATATCACAATATTTTTCGCCTCTATCATAAAAAATCTCAGTATTTGGGCCACTCGGACCTTCGCCAATATCCCAAAAATTCGCTTCTAACCTAATAATTCTTTCTTCCGGAAGACCAACTTCATCGCGCCAAATTTTATGTGCTTCATCATCTTCAGGATGTATTGTTACAGATAATTTTTCTTTATTAAATCCAATCCATTTTTCATCAGTTAGAAATTCCCAAGCCCAATGAATAGCTTCTTTTTTAAAATAATCACCAATTGAAAAGTTGCCTAGCATTTCAAAAAAAGTATGATGTCTAGCTGTTTTTCCAACATTCTCAATATCATTTGTACGAATTGATTTTTGAGAACTAGCAATTCTGGGGTTCTGTGGAATTTCCCTTCCGTCAAAATACGGTTTAAAAGTTGCTACACCACTATTTATCCATAGTAAAGATGGATCATCATAAGGAATTAATGAAGCGCTCGGTTCAATAGCATGTTCTTTAGATGCAAAAAAATCAAGAAAAGCCTTCCTTATCTCCTGTGAGCTCATCTTTCCCATAAGTATTTTCCTCCAATATTTAAAAGTATTTTTACCTAATATAAAAAAATATTTTCAACCCTATATTAGGGATGAAAGCAAAAAATTCATACCATTTTGAAAATTATTATAACTAGCAGATAGGTAATTGTCAACTAACTGTTATTAACTTATAATAATGTTTTTAATGCTAAATTTCAACAAATCAAGCTCTATTTTCTTTAGCTTTTCTTGATTTAACAATATTTATTATCTCTTTAGTTGCTTTTACAATTTCCTCATCAGTATTATTCATTCCAAAGCTTATTCTAATAGATGATTTCATTACCTTATCAGGTATTTTTAATGCTTCTATAACTCTTGAAACATTAATTGATCCCGATGCACAGGCCGATCCTCCTGATACGGCTACACCTTTTGTGTCTAAGTTCATAATCATTGTATGACTATCAATACCAATAAAGCTTACATTAAGAATGCTTGGTACAGTGTCAATAAAATGACCGTTTATCACAAAAAAATTATCATCTAATTCTTCTCTAAATTTATCTATCATATA
>CAZSSR010000193.1:0-2521 GCA_964609605.1 uncultured Bacillaceae bacterium
AAATGTGGACATTAATAAGCTTAAAGCTTGTCTTTCACCACCAGATAATAAACCAACCTTTTGTTCAAGTCTATTTTCTAAATTTAACTCTAAAACTTCCAAAGATGATCTAAAATAATCTCTGTTATTTATATTTAAAGCTAAATGGAGTTTTCTTTGTTCACCCCGTTTATATGCCATCGCTAAGTTTTCTTCAATGGTCATATGTGGTGCAGTTCCAGCCATTGGATCTTGAAAGACACGTCCTATATATTTTGCTCTATGATATTCTTTTAATTTGGTAATATCTTTATCATCTATTAAAAATTGACCTTTATCTACTCCAAACACCCCTGCAATCGCATTCATTAAAGTTGATTTACCGGCACCATTTGTACCGATAACGGTCATAAAATCACCAGGATGGAGTTGTAGGTTTATATTATTTAAAGCGTTTTTTTCATTAATTGTTCCGAAATTAAATGTTTTTGAAATGTTTTTAATCTTAAGCATTTTAGTTTCCCTCCGGTACTTTTTCATTAATAACTATTTTGGATTTGGTAGGAAATATTTTTTTACCAAGACCGAATCTTTTTTTAGTATCGTTTGAAAAGTTAGGAAGAATAAGTGCCGTTATTACTATGACTGCAGTAATAAGTTTCATGTCAGTTGGTCCAATCCAAGGCAAATATATTGCAAGAGCAATAACAAATCGGTAAATAACAGCACCACAGATAACTGCAAAGGTTGCTCTTTTGATATTTTTTGAGCCGAAGATCACATATCCAATTATAACAGATGCAAGTCCAATTACGATCATTCCAATACCCATTTGAACATCCGCATATCCTTGATATTGTGCAAGTATTCCGCCAGCTAAGCCAACTAAAGCATTTGATAACATTAAGCCAATAATTATTGAATTGTTGGTATTTACGCCAAAACTTCTAATCATCTTTGGATTATCGCCAGTTGCGCGAACTGAAAGACCAAGATCAGTTTGTAAAAACCAATCGATTATTTTTTTTAGCAAAATTATGAATATAGCTAGGATTATACAGAACATCCATTGATTTATTGTAAGAATAAGCTTAGTACTACCAAATGTTTCAATTAGATATAGTTTGAATTCTTTTAATGGTGTGAAGATTGTTGTTTCTCTAAATACTGATAAATTAGAGGTTCCCATTATTTTTAGATTGATTGAATATAAAGCAGTCATTGTTAAAATACCAGCCAATAAACCGTCTATCTTACCCTTTGTATTAAGTAAACCTGTTACAAGACCAGCAATTGCCCCACCAATAAAAGAAAATAGTAAAGCTAAATAAGGGTTTACCCCGTTTACTATTAATAAGGCAGAGATAGCAGCCCCCATCGGGAAGCTACCATCTACTGACAAATCAGGAAAATTTAATATTTTAAATGTTAAATATACACCTAAAGCCATTATGGCATATATTAATCCTTGCTCTAACGAGCCAATTATAATAATCATTAACGACACTCCCTAAGATGATAAACAATAAGTTGAAAAACTATTCAATAATTTCGTCAGCTCTATCGAGTAGTTCTTGAGGAATTATTACTCCCATTCTTTCAGCAGCCGATTTGTTAATTGTAAGTGTCATATCCTTTTGCGTTTCAATTGCCATATCAGCTGGGACAGCTTCACCTTTTAATACTTTTACAGCCATTTGTCCAGTTTGATACCCTAGTTTATAATAATCTAAACCATACGTCATTAAACAACCATTTTTAACTGATTCACTTTCACCAGAGATAACAGGAATTTTTGCTTCTTCAGCTACCATAAGAACTGAATCAATGCTTGAAACAACTGTGTTATCAGTAGGTATATAGAAAGCGTCTACCTTACTTGCTAAGGAATCAGCTGCCTGTTTTACTTCTGAACTATTAGTAATACCAACCAATTCAAATTCAAGGCCTAATTCTTCAGCATATGATTGTGCTATTTGAACTTGAATTTCTGAATTAGATTCACCAGTATTATAGATTATTCCAACAACTTTTGCGTCTGGTTTAATTTCTTTAATTAATGATAATTGTTCTTTAATAGGATTCATATCTGTTGTACCTGTAACGTTTGTACCTGGTTTTTCCATTGAATTAACAATTCCTGCATCAACAGGATCAGTAACTGCAGTAATAAGTATTGGAATAGTACTTGTTTGTTGTGCTGCTGATTGTGCTGAAGGTGTAGCAATTGCAAAAATCATATCTTTATTATCAGAAACGAATTTTTGCGCAATGGTTGTTAAAGTATCCATGCTACCTTGACCATTTTGAAAATCGTAATTTACGTTAATTCCTTCTTCATAACCTGCATCCTTTAATGCCGCAACAAAACCTTCTCTAGCAGCATCTAATGCAGCATGTTCAACAATTTGTGTAACTCCTATTTCGTATATCTTAACTTCTTCTTTAGCAGGTTCTTCAGATGATGAACATCCAACAAATAAAGCACTAAGTAATAATAAAATCAGTCGAACATATTACTAAAAGTGAAATCAATATTAAA
>CAZSSR010000194.1:0-2483 GCA_964609605.1 uncultured Bacillaceae bacterium
CTGTTAATGATGCGGTAATAACTAATAAATAGTTTACCTTTTCTTTTTTAGTTATCATATTACAATACCCCGAAAATTCTAAAACCTATTATTACAATTGCTAAATCAGCGCATATATGTACAAACCAACTGTTTAGAAAAGTATTCTGCTTATCATCCAAGTAATTAAAGATATATCCACCAATGAATAAACCCATAATAACAAATATAAATAATTCTATCGAAAACCAGTTCTTAAAATTAGCTATATGATATATTGCAAAAGCTGCCGAACTTGCAAAATATGCAGTTTTTCTAAAATTTAATTTTTTTAAATTTAAAAAGATAAATCCTCTAAAAAAGAATTCCTCCAGCAAGGAATTAACAAAGGTTAAATATAAACCATAAAAAACAATATTGCTTTTATTAATTTCATATTTACTTTCAAACTCATCTACAAGTAAGTTAACATCTATAAATTGTTTTAAGATAAGATATGCAATTATTATTAATAAAAAAACAACTATTCCAATAATTACACTTAGATCAATCTTTTTTATCTTACCTCTATTTTTTATCGATTCTTTAAGAAAATTTTCTTTTGCCATTAAAATATAAATTATTGGAAATATCATAAATAAAAAAAACTTCGCACCTATTTTAGTAACATAGTTTAACATAAGTATCTGATCAACAATGTACAATAAACTTATCGTAATTATAGTAGATATTATAATATATATAATCTTTATATTTATATTTTTCATTGCTCAGAAATCACCTCATATATTTTGATAACTAAATTATGATAGAATATTTATTAAATAGATGTAAGTAAAGGATGTCGAAAGATATTAATATATTATCACTTGAAAATATTTCTAAAAGTTATGGCGACAAAACTCTATTTGAAAAGATAAATCTTACAATAGAGAATACTGATAAGATTGGATTAATTGGTATTAATGGAACAGGAAAATCCACTCTATTAAAAATTATAATGGGATTAGAATCAAAAGATGCTGGACATATCACTACAATTAAAGATATTCAGATTGAATACCTTCCCCAGAATCCTATTTATGATATCAATACTACTATTATTGAACATATTTTTAAAGGTAATTCAGAGTCTTTGAATTGTATTAGAAATTATGAAGAACTACTTAAACTAATTGAATTAAAACCAAATAATCAAAAACTTCAAGATAGCTTATTAAAAGCAGCAGAACAAATTGACATCCTGAAGCTTTGGGAATTCGAGAATCAGGTTAAAACAACCTTAACAAGATTAGGAATTACAAACTTTCACCAAAAAATTGAAACATTATCAGGTGGTCTGAAAAAACGTGTTGCCCTTGCTAGTGCTCTTATTTCTCCTTGTGATTTACTGATATTAGATGAACCTACTAACCATATGGATAATGACTTAATTGATTGGTTAGAAACATACCTTAAAAATAAAAAAAATGCAATACTTATGATTACGCACGATAGATATTTTCTTGATCGTGTAGTAACCAAAATTATTGAGCTTGATAAAGGGGAATTATTTAACTACAAAGGTAATTACTCTTATTTTGTTGAGAAAAAAATTGAAAGACAACTGCTTGAATCTACAATTGAGCAAAAAAAGAATAATCTATATCGGAAAGAACTTGCCTGGATTAAAAGAGGTGCTAAAGCAAGATCAACTAAACAAAAAGCGCGCATTAAAAGATTCGAAATACTTGAAGATAGTAAAGATACTGTTAAGGAATCATCGCTATCTATTCCTGTTGCTCACTCACGCTTAGGAAACAAAATAATAGAAATCGAGAATATTTCTAAAAGCTTTTCTGCTATCCCTCTTATCAAAGACTTTAGTTATATTGTGTTAAAAGATGATCGAATCGGTGTTATAGGAGATAATGGGACTGGGAAAACTACACTTTTAAATATACTAACAAATAAAGTTATCCCTGATAAAGGTAATGTCAATATTGGGGCTACAGTTAAGATTGGTTATTTTTCGCAGGAAATGGAGGAAATGAACGAAAATATTCGTGCAATTGAATATATTAAAGAAATAGCTGAATATGTTCATACTGCAGATGGTACACTTGTTAGTGCCTCACAAATAATGGAAAGCTTCCTATTCACTAGTGATATTCAATGGACTTATATATCACGTTTATCCGGCGGTGAAAAAAGGAGATTATACCTTCTAAAAATTCTTATGTCCGAACCAAATGTGCTTATACTAGATGAACCTACAAATGATTTTGATCTTGATACTTTAAAGGTATTAGAAAATTATTTAGATGATTTTAGAGGAGCAGTAATCAGTGTATCTCATGACCGTTACTTCTTGGATCGAACTTGTAAACGAATATTCTCCTTTGAAGGTAAAGGGAAAATCACAGAGCATATTGGTAACTACACAGATTATACTAAATATATAAAAGAAAAAATAAATGTGGATAATAAAGCTAATATAAAACCCGCTGTAAAAAGTACAACAC
>CAZSSR010000195.1:0-2477 GCA_964609605.1 uncultured Bacillaceae bacterium
ATACTAAAGTTCTTTCAGCCCTTAAATTAATAACTTCCCCATCCTTCATAACATCTAGTACCACATAATTATCAACTATATTAATACTTTCTGGTATTACTCGGGAATTTGTATATATTTTTACCTTTCTCTTTTTCATGATTCTTGTCATATCTTTGCTAATATCAAGATCCTCTAATGAAAGTATTCTAGGTAAAAATTCCACTACTGTAACCTCTACTCCAAAATCATTTAATAATGAAGCCCACTCCATTCCAATGACTCCACCTCCAATAATTATAATTGATTTTGGAAGCTGCTCCATTTCAAATGCTTCATCACTAGTCATAATATATTTCCCATCAATCTTTAAACCAGGTAATGTTTTTGGTCTAGAACCTGTTGCTATGATAATATTTTTAGCTGTAATTACTTCAGCTTCACCATTTTCTTTCTCTATAACTACCAATTTATTATGTGATTTCTCAGTTGAAATACGACCATAGCCCTTTATAAGAAAGATTCCATTTCTATTAAATAAAAATTCAATACCTTTTACTAATTGTTCAACTACAGTTGCTTTTCTTTCCTTAACCAAAGTAAAATCTAAGGATATATCATTAACAATTACTCCAAATTTTTCGCTTTCTAAGACATTGCGATAAATCTCAGCACTTCGTAAAAAAGATTTGCTTGGTATGCAACCTCTATTTAAACAAGTTCCTCCAACCTTATCCATTTCAACTACAGCAACACTTAACCCTAATTGAACAGCCCTAATAGCAGAAACATATCCACCAGGTCCCGCACCTATAAATACCACATCATAAATACCTTGGTTATCCATTTTTTATCGCCTTTCCAAAAGATATTTATCCTATTAATTATTTACAAACATAGCACCTTTTTCTAAGGCGATTTTATTTGCTGGTATTAAATTATGTCTTCTTTCTGGTAAGACACTCTTTAAAGCCTCAATAACAGAATCTATTGAAACAGCTTTAGATAATTCGATAAAGACACCTAAGATTACTGAATTACTTATCTTAGGTTCACCAATTTCAGTAGCTATTTGTGATGCTGGTACTTCTATAATAGTAATATCTTTTCTGTTCGATCTCTTATCTACCAATGAACTATTTACTATTAATAATCCTCCATGTGAAACTTTTGGTTCGAATTTATCAAAAGAAGGCTTATTTAAAACAATAGCAATGGTCGGATATGTAATCAGTGGTGAACCAATTGGTTCATCACTCACTATTACAGAACAATTAGCAGTTCCACCTCTCTGCTCAGGCCCATATGAAGGAAGCCATGAAACATATTTACCTTCATGCATCGCAGAATATGTAAGTAATTGTCCCATTGACATAACACCTTGTCCACCGAATCCAGCAATTATTACTTCATGTACCATAATTATTTGCCCCCCTTTATATCTTTATCTTTATAGACACCAAGCGGGAAAACAGGAATCATATTATCTTTTAACCATTTCATTGATTCTGATGGATCTAAACCCCAATTTGTTGAACAGGTTGATAATACTTCAACAAAAGAAAAACCATTGCCCTCTTTTTGATTCTCAAAGGCTTTCCTTATTGCTTTTTTTGCTTTTATAATGTTTGGCACATCATGAGATGATACTCGTTCAATATAAGCTGGTCCATCTAAAGTTGCAAGCATTTCAGCCATTCTAATTGGAAAGCCTTGAACAGCCGCATCTCTTCCATATGGTGATGTAGTTGTCTTTTGTCCAATTAATGAAGTTGGTGCCATCTGTCCACCAGTCATACCATAAATAGCATTATTAACAAATATTACAGTAATATTTTCACCACGAGCAGCAGCATGAATAATCTCAGCAATTCCAATGGATGCAAGATCACCGTCACCTTGATAAGTGAAAACAAAACGATTCTTAGGCAAAACCCTTTTTAATCCTGTAGCAACTGCGGGAGCCCTACCATGCGCAGCTTGAGTCATATCACAATTGAAGAATTCATAAGATAAAACTGAGCATCCTACAGAAGCGACTCCAACTGTGTCTTCTATTATATCCATTTCCTCTAATACCTCACCCACAAGACGATGAATAATACCATGAGTACACCCTGGACAATAAGTATTAGGTTTGTCAGTTAATCCCTTTGTTCTTTTAAATATTAATTCCATTTCCATCATTGTCCACCCCCTGCCAACTCTTTAATTTTAGCTAGAATATTTTCCTGAGAGGGAACAATACCACCTGTCCTGCCATAAAAATAAACAGGTTTGCATCCATTAACTGCTAGTCTAACGTCCTCAACCATTTGACCAGCATTCATTTCTATTGTGAGATATGCCTTTAAATTTGTTTTATTCTCTTGGAAAGCTTTATCAGGAAAAGGCCACAAAGAAATTGGTCTAATCATTCCAACTTTAATTCCTTGTTCGCGAGCTTTTTTTATAGCTGTTTTTGCAATCCTTGAAACAATACCAAAAGCTACTATAAT
>CAZSSR010000196.1:0-2452 GCA_964609605.1 uncultured Bacillaceae bacterium
CATACAAATACTACATATTAGATTGAAATACCCTTTAATTATAACATAATTTAAATAAAAATTAACAAGGACTCATACCTAATTGTATGAGTCCTTGTTATAATATTATTTTAATTATAATATCATTTTACATTTCATCTTTAATTAATTTAACAATATCCTCGCGCTTTGGAACCTTACCAGCTGATTTAACTTTATCATCTATTAAGATTGCTGGAAGACTAATTATCCCATACTTTGCTATCTCCTCAGGATCTAATACCTTCACAACAGTTGCATTAGCATTTAATTCCTTTGCAACCTCCTCAAATACATCGCATACTCCCAAACAAGTTGTACAGCCAGCACCTAAAATTTTTATTTCCAAAATAGACATCCCCTTTTCTGAAATTACAATATTATAAATAAAATTATATAAACATATAATTAGTTGCTTATATGTTTATATACACTTTAAAATAAAAATATTAAATTGTCAATCATTAATATGGAACAAATTAAAAAAAATTAAAAAAAATTTGACTTGTATTTATTTATGTAATTAGCTTAATATATAAGTATATAATTATATATTGCGAGAGGGGTTTGTTAAATGAATACGGAGTTTTATGAATTATATAAGGATGCCGAACTATTAAAAATGTTAGGTGATAAAACAAGACTAACAATTTTTGCATTATTAAATACTAAAGAATTGTGTGTTTTCGCCTTAACATCATTATTAAATATTTCACAACCGGCTATATCTCAACATTTAAAAAAAATGAAATTGTTGAATATTGTAAATGAAAGAAAAGAAGGGCAATGGGTATTTTATTCTATCCGCAAGCCCGATAAAGATGAATTTATGTTAAATGCCATTATAGAAAACTTACCAGATTTATCTGAAACAATTAAGCATGTTAATGTAAGTGAAAAAAAGTGTATCTCTGGAAAAGTAATTAATCATAAATAGCGTTCTTTAATTTGTCATATTTACTTATTTGCTCTTTTGCTAAAAGTTAAGTCTTTCTGTTTTTTTATATGATAATTTAAAATAGATTAATCGAATGATTGATTAAAATATTTCTAAAGGAGGATTTTTATGCGAAATAATACTACAAAGAAAGCAAGATTGATCATGGTTGTTATTATGGTTATCTCTGCTATTCTAATGCTAACAGTTTTACCAGTTGGAGTTATGGGTGCTGCGGATAATGTAATTCAAGGAGCTTATGCAAAATACGAAATTCTTAAATTACCATTAATCGTTACTGCACCAAATATGGTTAAAATCTTTTTCCCATTCTGGGCTGGATTATCAATGATGGCTGGAGCAGCTGCATTGTTCTTAACAGTACCAGTATACCGTGGAGAGCGTTGGGGACGTCCACTTGCTTTAGGTATGTTTGCAATTCCATGTATTACAGGGGCTTACATACTTGGACCAATTATATACTTCTCTCCTGGCTCTATCATAATATCGGTTTCTTATATGTTAATTGGACTTATCGCATACTTTGCTATACTTCTTGGAGAATCATCTCCTATAATAACAAAAATTAAGAACTTCATCTTCTTTGCATTATTAGGAGTAACAATTGCTTATACTTTTGCAAATGCTCACACTGCGTTCCGTATGCAATGGGCTGCATTAATTCATGATCCAAAAGCTTTAGACCCAACTTATCCATTAGGTATAGTTGCAGGATTTATCGGAGTAGCAGTTACAATGGTTGGATTACCTATTCTTGCATCACGTAGTAATGCTGGATGGTGGGTAACTACAATTGGTTTAGCTACAATGACTGTTGGAGTTCTATGGTTCTTTATCGGTCATACAGATATAAGCGAATTCTGGATTGGTACATCAATGTGTATCGTATCTATTATCTTACTAATGTTACCAAGTATTGGTGGAACTTTGGTAGATAAACCAGCTAATCTAAAATATGTACCAGCTTTGGAAGCAACTGAAGAATAATTAAGAGCATACAATTTATTTGTAAGATAGAAAACAAAAGAGCCATTTAAAATGGCTCTTTTGTTTTCTATAATTTTTTTTCAATAAGGTTATAAAAAAACAATTATTTTTATACAACTTGTCATAAGTCAAATACAGTTATAAAAATATAAGTTATTATATATTTATAAACCAATAAAACTTTTATTTCTTTCAAAATGTAATACCTTTTTAATGTTTGGGGCCAATTAATGGCCCCGATTTTTTTTTAACATTTTTTATTTAATTAATGTTAACCCGCAGGATGGACAAATTTTATCATCTTCTTTTACATCAAAATTACACGCGGGACACTTTTCATTTTTTTTACTTGGAGAACTATAATCTAATATATTTAAATTATTAAATAAATCAGTAATCCATTCACTATCAACTTTAATAACCTTTAATTCATTCGTCGGAAGCCAGGTAATATTACCTTCATTATCGCTTACTGCCGCCACTGGTATT
>CAZSSR010000197.1:0-2438 GCA_964609605.1 uncultured Bacillaceae bacterium
AGTAATTAATATCAATTTAATAGATACTTCGGTCGATTCAGTTTGAATATTTATTGGGAGTAATAGAAAATAAACAATCAAAAAGGTTGGTATTGATCCAAACGTTGCTGAATTTATTAAAGTCTTTTTCTTTTTCTTAGTTTTTATGCCTAAAAACATACCAACTAACGAACCGGTTAGTACTCTCAACAAACTAATAATTATTGCCGAAAAAACAGTATATTTAGCTCCATATAATAAAAGTGATAAAATATCTTGCCCATAGTTATCAGTTCCTAATGGATATTTAGCTGAAGGAGATGATGGAGGAGCAGAAATCTTTCCATTTTCATAGACTACAACTTCATGAAAATCCTTATCGTAAGGAGCAATCCAACTTCCGAATAGTGATATAATCATAAAAAATAAGAGAAGTATGATACTAATAACTAATTTTTTATTCACCAACTATAAGCCTCCTAAAAACAATTAAAGTAATAGATAAAATATAATATATAGTTAGAAACATAACTGCTAACAATATAAATCCACTTATCCATACAACATATTGATTCCAATTAAACATAAAGCTAGTAAGACCTCTAATATTAAACAAATATTCCACAATAAATAAATTACCTATTGAAATAGATAATATTTTAATCAAATCAGTTTTAACTATAGGAATCAGATTACTAAGCACGTGATGTTTAATAATGATAATCCTTGTTAATCCTTTAGAAACAGCCGTTCTCATATACTCCTCTGTAATAATAATTGAAGTATCACTTATAACTTCTTTAATTAAATAAACCATAGGGATTATAGTCATCGATATAATGGGCAATAATAAAGCTTCTTCATTTCCAGAGGAAGCAATATTTATTAATTTAAATCCTATCGTTTTGTTAAGTGATATAACTATTAGCTGTAAAAATAAGACTAAAATAAAATCTGGTATACTATTTAAAAACATTAATATACCATTGCTAATTTTCCCTTTCTTTTTATAAACCGTAAGTAGAACACCAATAAATATGCTTAAAACCATTCCTATAAATAAACTAATAAATAGTAACTTAAAACTGTTCCAAGCATATATACTAATATCTTCGCTTATCACTCTAATTCTATTCCCCATATAGTAATTACCAAAATTACCATGTAACAAATCACTTGTATAATGATATAAATAATAAATGTACTCCTTAATAAAATCTCGCAAATTATCAATTTTTAAATTTCTTATCTGAGAAACGATTGAAAATAAACTAAAAAATAAATATAAAAAAATAATATCTCTAACATATTTTAAAACAATACTCAATCTATACATTTTGCACTCCTTAAAAATGATTAAATTAAATTATAAATTGTTTTAAATATTTTTCAATATCGTATTATACGTACTTATATCCAAATTTCTTATTAAAGCCGTCAGTGTTTCCAAAGCTGCTAAATAATCATCATAATTAATTATCGAAGCATGACTATGAATATAACGTGATGGGATTGCGATAACAATTGACGGAACGCCTTTCCCATGCAAATGTACTCTACCCGCATCAGTCCCACCTTGAGAAACATAATATTGGTATTTAATGCCCAAAGTTTCAACTGTATCCAGTAAATATTCACGCATGCCGTTATGAGTTATATATGACTTGTCTAATATTCTAATAATTACGCCCTCTCCTAATTTACCCATAGCTTCCTCAGAAGAACCTGGAACATCACCAGCAGGACTAGCATCTAATGCGAAAAATAAATCTGGATTGATCAATTCTGCAGCTGTTTTAGCTCCTCGTAAACCAACCTCCTCTTGAACATTAGCACCTGAATACAAGGTATTAGGTAATTCTATATCCCTAATAGAATCTAATAAATCAATTGCCAATGCACAGCCATATCTATTATCCCACGCTTTAGCAATTATTTTTTTTGGATTGCTCATTACTTTAAATGGGGTTATAGGTACAATTGGTTGTCCTGGTTTTATCCCAATCCTCTCGGCATCTTCTTTATCATCGGCGCCAACATCGATAAACATATCTTTTATGTCAAAAGGCTTAGCTCTTAATTCATCTGTCAAAGCATGTGGTGGTATTGATCCAATTACACCTTCTACTTCACCGCTAAGCGTAAGAACACTTACCCTTTGAGCTAATAATACCTGGCTCCACCAACCACCTAGTGTTTGAAATTTTATAAATCCATCATCAGTAATTCTTGTTACCATAAAACCTACTTCATCCATATGCCCTGCAACCATTATTTTAGGTCCTATTTTATTATCCTGTCTTACACCAAAGATACCACCTAAATTATCTTGAATTATTTCATCTGTATATTTTGATAAATATCTAATCATAATATCCCTTACAGGTTTTTCAAAACCCGATGCTCCATGTGCCTCTGTTAATTCCTTAAACATTTTCAATCGATTTTTCACTATATAG
>CAZSSR010000198.1:0-2435 GCA_964609605.1 uncultured Bacillaceae bacterium
ACCAATTATTTAAGTAATAAACCTGATGAGGCGATAGGCAAAGCTATAAATGAAATGGACAATATATTTTCAATATTTGCTAACTATACTAATGATATTAGAGATGATATCTATATTGAGGAGTATATATTTGCAAGATTTAATCATTTTAATCCCGCTAACTATAATAATCTTATCTCTAAAACAACTGAAAACACACAATTTAATGAGGATGAATTAATAGACTTATTAAATGTATCTAATCAAGAGATTGAATATATCATTTATGGTTTTAATAATGCGGAAGGAAATTTCGCTTCAGCATTAGAAGATATTTTTTTGATTAGATTAGCGATAAATTTAATTGAAGCATTTTCGGATCCTAAAGTATTAGCAACTACTAATCCATTGATAATTTTTTTAGAAGCTACAATATATGCTATATCTGCTTCAACAATAGATATTATAAATATTTTACAAGGGAAAGAAGTTCCATTAGCTAAAAAAATTAACATGGTTAATTATGATTATAGGGATTACCTTAGAATATTATATTTTATTAGAGGTAATGAAATAGATAAGCTATCAAGAATTTCAGCGTTAATTGACTTTAAAAGTAATAAGGACTTGACGTTAATACCAACTTACATAGTTGGTGATATAAATATATCAATTGATTTATGGTTTTTGCCAGGAGTAATGAAAGCATTTAATTATGTTGGTATTTTGGAGGGTCAAGTGAATAAAAATAAATATTTTATAAATAAAACTGCTGCCTATTTATATTAGAATAATGTGTTTAATTAATTCAGGTTATAAAAATATATTTTCGTCAATTAAAATGGAGTGATTAGGTGAAAATATTTAAAAAAAATAGTGGCAGTATTGTATTGGAAGCTACTTTAATTCTGCCAATTTTTTTAAGCTTTCTACTTATTTTAATAGCATTTATAAGAATAGCAGTAGTTGAAATGGAATTAACAACAGCAGTAGCAGAGGTAACAAAACAGGTAGCTACTCATATGTATCCAGTAGGGATATTTTATGAAGATCTTAGTAAAACAGATGCTGGAGAAGTACTTGAAGATGTTATTAGCACATTAAATGATTCCAATAAAAAATTAATGGGATTTGATGAATTTATTAATCAGTATTCTTATTTATTGCCAGCTGAAATTAATAGTCTCTTAGATATAACTAATAAATTTAGTGAAGATATTAGTGGAGTATATGATAAGTCGCTAAGTACTCTTTTTCAGCCAATTATGGATCATTATGTAGATGATTCTATTATTAGATTTGAACATTTCCAAGTAACAAAGGTAATTTTACCAGATTTAATAAATGGAGAACAGCCATACTTTGGCATAGAAATACGTTATGATATGCCATTGAACGTACCTTTTTTTGATAAGATAATTACTTTTAAAAAACTAGCTTACGAAAGAGTTTGGTTAGGCGATAATATCGTTTCTGATAAAGCTATTAATAATTTTGAAAATGATGATGTAATTGATAAACAAGAAAATGAGGATTCAGACGATGAAGAATCAGATGATAATAATGACGTAGAATTAATTATTGATTCTATTACTTCACCAGTACAACGAGGGCATAAAATAAGAATTATAGCAGAAGGACCTGAAAACAGAACCGCTGCAATTGTAATAATGTATAATAGCGGATTTGTAAAAGAGATTAAAGGAACTTTTAACAATAAGGGAGTACTTGTCTCAGATATTATTATAGGAGGACATTCAAATGAAGGAGTATATCAGGCCATTGTAACTGTTGATGATATGAAGGATAGTATTGAATTTGAAGTATTGTCCAAGGATAATATGGATTTGTATTTGCTAAACAGGAAGGCTAAAGCAGGAAAATAGGGTTTAGATTAAGGAGATATTAAATATGGAAACACAATATGTTTTATTAATTATTCTCATTGTGATTGCTTTTTATATAGATATAACAAAAGGGAAAATACCAAATATGTTAACGTATTCAACTATTTTAGTAGGTCTAAGCTATCATTTAATTGTTGGTGGTATAAATGGTTTTTTATTTTCTCTGATAGGAATGTTGATTGGTTTTAGTATATTTATATTATTGTATATATTTGGTGCTATAGGTGCAGGAGATGTTAAATTATTTGCAGCAATAGGCTCTCTAATGGGAATTGAATTTATCTTATATTGCAGTATGTATTCAATTATTTATGCAGGCGTAATTGGCCTGCTAATTTTAATTGCTAGAAGAGAATTTTATATACGTATCAAAAACATATTTGTCTATTTATTTAATTCATTAATTTTAAAACAGGCAGAAAATATTGGATTTCTTAAAAATAAAGAGAGAATAACATTTCCTTTTATGTATGCGGTTTTACCAGGAGTAATTACAACAATAATTTATTATTTTGAAATTATAGAAATATTCTAATAATTTATAAAGGA
>CAZSSR010000199.1:0-1934 GCA_964609605.1 uncultured Bacillaceae bacterium
CTTTGTTATTACTTGATAAAAATATGAATTACGAGAAGATTACTAAAGAAGCAATAAATTATCTTTCTGAAGAAAAAGAATTATTTACTGTTGATGATGTTTTAAAAGGCGGGCAAGATATTATTGCAGAAATGATTTCTGATGACCCAACAGTACGTGAATGGGTAAGAAAAGAAATATTAAACAAAGGTATTATGGAAACACAGGGGATCGATATAAAGGAAGAAAGCGTTTATGAAATGTATTATGATTACCAAGAAGCATTAAGAAATATTAAACATCACCGTATATTAGCTATTAATAGAGGTGAAAAAGAGAAAGTATTAAAAGCGAAAATTCAAGTAGATGATGACTCGATGATTGAGGGAATAAAAAGAATATTTTCACAACTTTCAAATTTTTCACCAATCCCTGATTATTTAAATATTATTGCTATAGATAGTTACAAGCGGCTAATTTTTTCTTCAGTAGAAAGAGAGGTTCGCCAAATCCTCACAGAGAATGCAGAAATACAAGCTATACATATTTTTTCAGCAAATTTAAGACAATTGTTATTACAACCACCAATCAAAAACAAGACGGTTTTAGGTATTGATCCTGCTTTTAGAACAGGATGTAAAATGACAGTAATTAATCCAATTGGCAGAGTTGAGGATATAAGCATAATATATCCGAATGCGCCTCAAAATAAGGTTGAAGAAGCAAAAAGTATCATTAAAAAGATTGTTGACGAATATGGAGTAGAAATTATTGTTATTGGTAATGGAACTGCATCAAGAGAAACAGAACAATTAGTAGTCGATTTTATTAAAGAATACGATAAAGAATTATTTTATATTATTGTAAGTGAGGCTGGTGCTAGTGTCTATTCAGCTTCGAAAATTGCCAAAGAGGAATTCCCAAAGTTAGATGTTTCAGAAAGAAGTGCTATTTCAATAGCTAGGAGATTACAAGATCCGTTGGCGGAATTGGTAAAAATAGATCCAAAATCAGTTGGTGTCGGTCAATATCAACATGATGTTGCACAAAAAAGATTAGAAAATAGTTTAACGCAAGTGGTTGAATCAGTGGTCAACCATGTAGGTGTTGATGCTAATACAGCTTCTGTTTCGCTTTTACAATATATCTCAGGTATGAATAAATCATTAGCAAAAAACATAGTTTCATATCGTGAAAAAAACGGAAGATATAATAGCCGGGAAGAGTTGAAAGAGGTTACTCGTTTCGGTCCAAAAATTTTTGAACAGGCAGCAGGCTTTTTAAGAATTGATGGGGAAAATTTATTAGATAAGACATCCATTCATCCAGAGTCCTATTCTGCAACCTTTGCCTTACTTAAGCGTGCTAACTTGGATATAAATGATATTGGTACAGATCAATTAAAAGAAAAACTAACTGGTCTTAATCTTGATGAGATTAGTTCTGAAATATTAATTGGATTGCCGACATTAAAGGATATAGTTGAAAATTTAATTAAACCATTTAGAGATCCGCGCGAGGAGTTGCCTAAACCAATATTATCGAGAGATATATTGGAAATTGGTGATTTACATCAAGGAATGTGTTTAAAAGGGACTGTACGTAATATTGTAGATTTTGGTGCCTTTGTAGATATAGGTGTAAAGGAAGATGGCTTGGTTCATATATCAGAAATGAGTGAAACCTATATAAAACATCCACTTGATATTGTGTCAGTTGGAGATATAATTGATGTTAGTGTTATAAGTATTGATATAAATAAAAAAAGAATATCACTAACGATGAAGCCTTAATCATTAATTTTAAGTGACATTAAATAATTAAAAAAACAATAATAAGGATAATATTTGATGAATGATAATGAATTAAATGAGTTGGTTAAAAAGATATCTTTAGATTTTTTTGGAAAGCCTTTTATCCATAATGCATCTTTTAATTATCGGCTAAGGTCAATA
>CAZSSR010000199.1:1944-2399 GCA_964609605.1 uncultured Bacillaceae bacterium
GAGATATCTCCTTTATAACCATAACATTGAATTAAATAAAAAGGCTTTTGATATTTATGGACTGGAAGAATTAATTGATATAATAAAGCATGAACTATGTCATTATCATTTGCATATTGAAGGAGATGGTTATAAGCATAGAGATATAAGCTTTAAAAAATTATTAAAAGCTGTTGATGGTACTAGATATTCAAAAATATTGGATAAAAATAAAAAAATACCCTACCTTTATAAAATAGTTTGCAAAAAATGCAATCAAATTTATTATCGTAAAAGAAAGATTAATATTAAAAAACTTAGATGTGGCAGGTGTTTCGGTAAATTAGAGATGTTTTATTTGGAAGATGAATATATTGACAAATAAATATGTTCGTGATAACCTATAAAAGTCGCTTTAATCTATATTCCTCGTTAGCTCAGCTGGTAGAGCACTCGGCTGTTAACCGAGTTGTCGC
>CAZSSR010000200.1:0-2384 GCA_964609605.1 uncultured Bacillaceae bacterium
AGTGCATTCTTCATCTATAGGTAATTTTTCCTTTGGTACTCTCCCAAATACTTCACTTGAAGCACAAACGTGTATAACTGGATTAAGATTATTAATTCTAACCGCTTCAAGTAATCTTGTTGTTCCCAATATGTTTGTATTCATAGTATCAATAGGCGCATCAAAACTTGTTTTAGGATAACTTTGTGCAGCTAAATGAAAAATATAATCAGGTTCAACTTTTTTTAACATCTTGTTCAACGATGATTCATCGTTTAAATCAGCATAATGCAAGAAAACTCTATCTTTCTTGTTTACTCTGTCAAGCAGATGAGAAATATTGTCCATTTGGCTTCTCCATCTTGTAGCACCATGGACTTCCCAATCAGTATTTTCTAATAAAAAATCTGCTAGATGTGACCCAACCATACCTGTAATTCCTGTAATTAATGCTTTTTTCATTTTTCTTGCCTCCATAAAATTTTCTAAAAGTCATTTTTTTTCAATTCTCGTTTTAATCTGAGTGAAAATGGATCATTTATTTCTTCAATAATATCTCCAATATATAAACTTGACATTTCAGTAATTTCTGGCCTTATTTTAAAGAAATCTTCTTCTGGGTAAACAACTTTATATTTAATTCTCTGGTCTGAAAATCTATTTATCTCGTCAACAATTCTTAATCGACTAATTAATTCTGGACCACATATATTTAGAAAAGAAGATTTATACTTATCCCAATTTTCTAGTAGCCAAATAATTGAGCGCATTACCTCGTCTAACATTACACAATTTCTATAGAAAGGATGGAATATTTCTACTGGTACTTTTTTTTCTATGCAGTTATCAATATAATTCATGAATTTATCATTATGTGAAATAACATATGATAATCTAATAGATTTAAAAAGTTGATTATCTTTAAATATGTCCTCAATTTCCTTTTTCATTTTGCCATAAGCTGTTTTAGGTTTTGTATAGCAATTTTCATTAAAGATTTTATCAATATCTGAACCATATACAGCATCTGACGATAAAAACAAGACCCTACATTGGTGATTTAAAGCCTGCTCTATTACAGTTTTTGTTCCGCTAACATTAATATTATAAGCTTCCTTATATGATTTTTCACATGCATTAGGGTTTGAAACTGCAGCTGTCATAATTAAATAGTCAAACATCTCAAAGACTTTGAAATCAAAATCATTTGGACTAGCTAAATCAAGAAAAAAATCACTACCTTTGACTCTATTGATTTCAATTAATGAAAATTCAATTTCTTTTAGTTTCGTAATTATCTCCTTACCAAGATAGCCCCTAGATCCAATTATTGCTATTTTCATTCTATCCATCCCCTTTCCTTCTTGACTTTCTTTACATCAACTCACAGCATATTGTTAAAAAATTATGCCACATCATTTCTCCTATACAAATAAATTATCAATAATTCTTTTGATTTTAATTAGCCTATGTCCATATGAAAAGTTTTGAACAACACGTTCTCTTGCTTTTTTTGATAAAACTTCTCTCTCGTTTTCATTAGCTAATAGATAACATATTTTATCCGCCAAATCAGAAGGGTCATCAGAATCACAATACAACCCTGTATCTCCTACGACTTCCGGTGTAGCAGCAATTCTAGTCGTTATAGTTGGAATACCACAACTCATTGCTTCAGCAATAGCTACACCAAAACCTTCATGAATTGTAGGTTGCACATAGATCTTTGTCTCCGATAAGTACTTCAATTTGAGTTCATTGTCTATTTTACCTGTGAAAACCACATTTTCTTTTAACCCTTCCTTATTAATGTAAGCTTCAATCTCTTCAAAAGCCTCTAGTTTATTTCCAGTAAATACAAATATTTGATCCGGGAATTTTTCTATAACATACGGAATAGATTTTAATACAGTCCAAATACGTTTTCGATAAACATTAGCATGATTTAAATGAGAGATAGTATAAATGAATTTCTTTTCACTCTGTTTAGGTTTATAGTAATTTGTATCAATTGCTAGATAAACTATTTCACTTCTTTTGCACCCTAAACTTCGTATCTCATTATCCGAACTCTTTGAAATAGAAAGAACCTTGTTAGCATGTTTCAGAGAAAATTTTATAACAACTCTCTGAATTAAGTTTTTACTATAAAACCCATTTGCCAACTCTTCAATATGAACAACTTCAGAACCGCCAGCACAAATTATTATTGGTTTCCTACGAAATTTAGCGATTATTAAAGGTATTATCCCCTTAGTTGGCCACCAAGCATAATAAAAGTCAGCACTCCAATCAATTTCAAAAAAAGTAGTAGCAACGCTCACGTCATAACCTAAATCTTTTAGTATATCAATATCATTCTTATAACTCTGTACTAATTCTATGTACTGTTTATCTTTAACGCC
>CAZSSR010000201.1:0-2343 GCA_964609605.1 uncultured Bacillaceae bacterium
TACTAAAAATGAATTAATTGATAATAACTCTTTACTAATTTTAACAAGGGTTCAAAAAAAATTATTATTTCTTATATCTAACTTACTAATAATTTTTATTTGGAGCATATATTTAGAAAACCAAAAAGATAGTATGTTTTATATTAGTTTAGGATTAACAATTTTAACTATTGATTTTACTTATGTCGTATTAAAAATATGGAGACCAAGACATAAGAAAATTACAAGAAAAAATGTGATTGAGGTAAGTGAGGGCCGGAATCATTGCAAAGATTATGTAGTAAAATCAGATGAAACAATTTTATTAAAGAATATTGGAAAGCGGATTTTTCTTGAGGTGGATAGAGGAACAGAAGTAGAAAAAATTAACATAGAAAATCAAAGTTTTATTATTGGTAGGAATAAATCAGCAGTTCACTATCTTGAAAAATCAAGTGAGATATCAAGGGTGCATCTTGAAATAATTGAAGATTCTACAGGCTATTTAGCTAGAGATTTAGGTTCTAAAAATAAAAGTTATCTTAATGGTGACGAACTAGTACCAAATAAAGTTTATCCCATCAAAGATAGTGATGTTATTAGGTTAGCAAACACTGAATTTATTGTAAGGGAAGTGTTGATTATTTAAGGAGGCAAAAAAACTATGAGAGAATCTCAAAGCATAAATATATCAGATACTTTTCATAACAGATATAAAATTGTTTCAGTGTTAGGTAAAGGAGGGATGGGGACTGTATATCTTGCTGAAGATTTAAGACTTAAAGGTAAATGTTGGGCAATTAAGGAGATAATAATACAGGAAAAAGGATACCATCAGTTTGTAGAAGAAGCGAAAATACTTATTTCACTAGAACATCCTTATTTACCGAAAATTATTGATTATTATGCACCTAACAAAGATGGATTTTGTTATTTGGTTATGGATTACATTAATGGGCAAACTTTAAAAGAACTTTTTGAAAAAGAGGAATTTCTAATTAATTATGATCGAATAATCAAATATTCTATACAGTTATGTACCCTATTTGATTACCTTCATAATAAACAGCTAAAGCCAGTAATATATAGAGATTTAAAACCAACAAATATAATGATTGATGAGCTTGACAATATTAGGTTAATAGATTTTGGTATAGCAAGAAAATATGAAGTTGGAAAGAGAATAGATACTATCCAGTTAGGTACTGTAAAATTTGCAGCTCCTGAACAATTTGAAGAGAAACAAACAGATCAAAGAGCGGATATATATTCCTTAGGAGCCTTAATGTACTATCTACTTAGTAATGGGAAATACTATTATTTTACTAGGAAACCACTAAATCATTTTAGGAATGATTTATCTATACATTTACTTAATGTCATTAATAAAATGTTGAAAACGGATCCATCTGAAAGATATCAAAATATTTCCTACGTAAAAAAAGAATTAGAAAAATTAAGTAATGATTATTTAGATATTACAGAAAAAATAAGTGTGCCAGTAATTAAAGAAAAATTAGGGATAAAAATAAATTATCAAGAGATATACACTAATTTTTTAACTAAACAAATCATGGTTGCAAATTTATCAAAAAGAGCAGGTTCAACTTTTATAACTTTAAATCTTGCTAAATGTTTAAGTGAAGCTAATATATCAACTTGTGTAATAGAGTTGCCTTTTGAACCTTATATCTTTGATTATATCGGAATAGAACAAAAATTAAGTAAGAGAAATAAAAATATTAGTTACCCTAATTTTTATAGTTTTGCACATGAAATTTTTGAAGATAAGAGGATAGAAAAAGAAGGAGAATTTATTGATAAAGGTATTGTATGGATGGTTGTTGATCCAAGGAAACAAAAGATTGAGAAAAATAATTGGACATATAATCATATGCTTAAGCTTTTATACAATTCTAGAAAAGTGAATATTTCTATAATTGACGTAGGAGGCAATATTGAACATGGAAGTTTGGAAGGAATAATTGATGATATAGATATAATTTTGATTGTGATTGATCCAATACCAAGTGAGATTTTATTAAATATTGATAGGTTAAAAAGACTAATTATAGCAAAAGAAAAGGGAACCGTGATTAAATTTGTTGTAAATAATTGGACTGAGAATATTGATAAAAAAGGGTTAATTGATGTTATTGGAAGCGAACCGATTGCTTATATTCCCAATATTAACTTAGCATTTATTCATAAAGCAGTATTAAATTTAGACATTCCATACGATTATAAGGAAGTAAAACAAGCTATACAAAAACCTTTGGAGGACATAATAAATATAATTATTTCTAAAGAATTACTAAATAGAAAAAGTGAGAAAATAAAGATTAAAAATTTTATATATAGATT
>CAZSSR010000202.1:0-2328 GCA_964609605.1 uncultured Bacillaceae bacterium
AAGTCCTCCCGCGCAACCCGTTCGGCCGAGCACCAGGTCGATGCGATATCGTGGGAGCTTCGCGTCCCGATCACGCCCTCGCGCACCTGATGTAAATGAAAACTGGCTTGAGATTGAAACTAAAAAAGGTAAGGAATTAATAAATGCTGATTACGTTCAAAATATTAGAGTAAAACAAATTTGATTTAGAATAATTATAATAAAATTATAATAATATTAACAAGTTCTTATAAAGTTAAACATACTTTCTCCATTTTTCTTCATTAGGATGTATTTAGTAAGATACATTAAATATATGAATGGGAGATAGGTAGATGGTAAAAAAGAGTAAAAATAGTGCCTTACGTATTACTAGGTGGATTATTGGCGGATTAATGGTTCTTCTAACAGCATACATAGGTTGGGCTCACCAAAATCTTGGAGGAGATCCTTTAGATTCATATTGTCCGTTTGGTGCTGTGGAGACTTCCTTAACTAGTTTATCATCGGGTGGTAAATTAGTTCCTTTAGTTAGTTTTACAGATATTGTTCTTTTTAGTATTGTAATTATAATTACACTTGTAGCTGGAGGAATTTTCTGCGGATGGTTATGTCCGTTTGGAACATTGCAGGATTGGATATACAAACTTGGTAAGAAATTAGGTCTTAGAACATTTACTATTCCTGCAAAATTAGATAAATATTTAGTATGGTTAAAGTATGTTGTTTTAGCAGCAATTATGCTTGCAACGTATAATGCTGTTAATCTGGTTTTCATGGAATTCGATCCGTTTAGAGCTTTCTTTCACATGTCAATCGAAACAGAAATGGCTTATATTCTAATTGCTCTTACAATTATAACTTCACTACTTTACAGCCGTTTCTGGTGTAAATATCTTTGTCCGATGGGAGCAATTGTTTTACCATTATCAAAACTCGGACTTATGAAAGTTCGTAAAAATGAACATTGTACTGGTTGTAATCTTTGCATGAGTAATTGTACGATGAGATTAGAGAATATAGGCGACTTGGGATGTAATAATTGTATGGAGTGTATTACTGATTGCCCTACATCTAGTAAGTCTATTGATGTAAAAGTAGCAAATAAAAAATCTAAATATTCACATGCTATTATTCCAATAGTAGGGATTACTTTAGCCGTTGTATTAGTATTAGCAGCAATTGGTACTGGAACTTGGGATACTGAGAATAGTTTTGAGAATACAGCATTTCCGGAAAGTTCATCAACGTTCTATGGTTATCCTGAAGTTGAGAAGGTTGTTTTTTGCACAAGTTATTTTGATGATATAGCCTTAATATATGATTTTGAGGCAACTGATTTTTACAGTGCGTTAGGAATTGACCCAACTTTAGAGCCACATCTATCCGTTAAAGAAATAACTGTAGATTATAATATATCTGAAGATGAAGTTAAAGCTACGATTGACAAAATGGTTCGTGATCGTGGGACATTGAATACTAAATAATTGAGATTTTCTAAAAAAAGATTAACCAACAAAGATTGGTTAATCTTTTTTAGTTTATATTTATCTTTTCGTAAAATTGTAGCTGACAAACATAAAGTTTTTAGTTATAATAATAAATAATACTAGGTACTAATAACTAGTATTAGAATATAGTAGTATAAAAAATAATTATATAGGTTTGAATCTTTTAAATAAGAGGAGGGTGTTTAAATGGGAAAGGTTACTTTTATACTTGATAGTGGCAGTGATTACGAAGAATTTTTGGCTCCATACTTTGACTATTCAGTTAGGGTTGTTCCATTATTTGTGAACATTGAAGGGAAAGAGTATTTAGATGGTGTGACTATTAGTAAAAACGAATTTTATAAAAAAATGGCAGCATCAGAAGATTTACCGAAAACAAGTCAACCCACACCTCAGAGTTTTCATGAAATTTTCCAAGAAGAGATTGATAAAGGCAATGAGGTTCTATTTATTAGTCTTTCATCAAAGCTAAGTGGTACATACCAAAGTGCTTCGATAGGTAAAAATATGTTAGATGATGCAGATCAGGATAAGATATATCTAGTAGATTCTTTAAATGTATCTTGCGCTGTAGTTCTTCAGCTTTTAAAAGCTAATGAAATGGTTAAACAAGGAATTCCTTTAAGTGAAGTAAAATCTGAATTAGAAAAATATAGAGAAAAAACTAACTTTATTGCCTTATTAGATACATTAGAAAATTTAAAAAAAGGTGGAAGGATTTCTGCTACTAAAGCAACTGTAGGCGGAATTCTAAACATTAAACCTTTAATAACTATAATTGATGGTTTGGTAGAATCATTAGAATCATTTAGAGGAAGAAATAAAGGATTAAATAGAA
>CAZSSR010000203.1:0-2305 GCA_964609605.1 uncultured Bacillaceae bacterium
AGGCATTATCTCTTTTGAAATAGGTATAGGTCAAGATGAGGAAATAGACAAACTTTTCAAAAAATATGGAGCAATTAAAACTAAAAGAATCGTTGACTACCAAGGGATTAACCGGATTATTATCGGTTGGTTCTAAGATAGATATTTTTCTACTTTTAAAGGTAGTTATGTTGAAAAATTGTGGACAAGTTGTTGAAAATTAAATATTTACTATTTTAACGATAGCCGATTTATTATAATCAGGCTGTTTTTTTATCCAGACAATTATCCACAGGTTATTAACAAGATGTTGATAACTTTATACCTAATAAAATATAATTATTTAATAATTATTAAATTATCTTGTAATGAAAATTAAAGTAGGCTTTAATTAAAGGAAAATAGATAAAAAAAGATGGGTGAAGCTTGGTGGAAAAGAAAGAAACAAAGGTATGGAAAATATATGATGCGCAAAAGAAAGCTTCAGTAGCTGCAATTAAAGAGGTAGCTGATAGGCTGATTAAAGGTGAAGTAATAGCTTTTCCAACAGAAACTGTTTATGGATTGGGTGCCAATGCTTTAGATAATAAAGCAGTAGAAAAAATTTTTATTGCTAAGGGTCGACCAAGTGACAATCCTTTAATTGTACATATTGCAAATATAGAACAATTATCCGAATTAACCGATGAAGTTAACGAAGCTAGCCAATTATTAATAAATGAATTTTGGCCCGGACCATTAACGATAGTATTTAAGAAAAAGGATGGAATTTCAGATTTAGTAACGGCAGGGTTAAACACAGTTGCTGTAAGGATGCCTAATCATCCTATAGCATTAGCAATACTTAGAGAAGTAGGAATTCCGATCGCAGCTCCGAGTGCGAATCGTTCAGGGAAACCAAGTCCTACTAGCGCTGAACATGTATTAAATGATTTGGATGGTAGAATTGAAGGGATTGTTGATAGTGGAGCATCAGGTGTTGGTATTGAATCTACTGTAATTGATGTAAGTGGTGATATTCCTTTAATACTACGACCAGGCGGGGTTACTATTGAAGAATTAAGAGCAACAGTTGGTGAAGTAGAGATTGATAATGAGAAAGAAAATAATAATCATCCGCGTTCCCCAGGAATGAAGTACAAGCATTATGCTCCCAAAGGACAATTGATTATTATTAAGGAAAAAGAAGATAAAGTGATTAACAAAATAAATCAACAGATTATTGACCAAATAAAACTTGGCAAAAGTGTAGGAGTATTAACTTTGGAAGGTCACAAAGACAAATTTGCTAATGCCGATTTAGTATTAGCCTATGGTAAGAAAGATAATCTATATCCGCTGGCAGAACATCTATATGATGCTTTAAGACAGTTTGATATAAATGATATTAATTATATAATAGTTGAAGGCGTTGAGGAAAAAGGGATTGGATACACGATTATGAATAGGTTAAGTAAAGCAATCGATAAAAAATCATAGATATAATATTCTATTGATACTTTATTGTAGGAAGGTTTGATTTTATGAATATATTGTTTGTTTGTACTGGGAATACTTGTCGAAGTCCAATGGCTGAAAATATATTAAAAAGAATAATTGTGGAAGAGGGTCTAAGTATTGAAGTTAAATCAGCAGGGATTTATGCAATTGATGGGGATACTTATTCTGAGTATGCAAATACAATTATTAAAGAATATACGAATAGAAAGCATCAATCGCAAAAAGTTTCAGAAGAATTACTAGATTGGGCGGATTTCATATTAACAATGACAGACAGTCATAAACAAATCCTTAGGGATCAATATGGCACTAAATCAGAAAAAATCTTGATTTTAAATATAGCTGACCCTTTTGGTAAGGATTTGGAAGCCTATCAGTTAACAGCAAGAGAAATAGAAAAATCGATTAATTCTTTTTTAGTAGAAAAAAAAATAAAAGACTTGTAAGTCTTTCTTTTTTTTTTAATAGTAAATAAGGTATAATAAATAAGATATTAATTAGAAATAAATTGGGGGGCGAAATACAATGAGGGTAGCTATAGCATCTGATCACGGTGGATACGAACTTAAGGAACATATTAAGGTCGCTTTATTCGAGCTAGGAATTCAGTATGAAGATTTCGGTACAGAAGGATTGGAATCAGTGGACTATCCAGATTATGTAGCTCTAGTAACAAGAAAAATTTTAGATAAAGAAGCAGATTACGGAATTTTAATTTGCGGTACAGGAGTTGGGATGTCAATTGCGGCGAATAAGGTTAACGGTATACGCGCTGCTTTAGTAAATGATTGTTATACAGCAAAAGTTACGCGTCAACATAACGATT
>CAZSSR010000204.1:0-2302 GCA_964609605.1 uncultured Bacillaceae bacterium
GGGGCGCCTTTTTTTACTTCCTTGTCCTTCTTAAAGGCCATTAGTACGCCACCTCTTCAGTATTAGATGCAAGTTCTTCACCAACTGGTTTAGTTTTCTTTTTATCAACGAAAACATCTAATTTTTCTTGTAGTAATTTTGGATTCTGACCAGATTGTACTCCTAAAACTCCCTCAATCATAATGTTTTTTACATAAACTTCAAAATCCGTTCGAATTTTAACTTTACCCGCTAAAGGTATGAAAAATAAATTAGCTAGCACCGAACCGTAAAATGTTGTAATTAACGCTAATGCCATTGTTGGACCTATCGCAGCAGCATCGCTTAAATTTAAAAGCATTAGAATCAGACCAATAAGCGTACCGATCATCCCCCATGCTGGCGCCAATTCTCCACCCTTTTCCAATACTCCAATACCTGTATTCTTTCTTTCTTGAAATGCAACTATTTCCGTTGAGAGAATTTCTCTAATCTGTTCAGCCTCTAATCCATCCACTGTTAAAAGAATCCCTTTTTTAATAAAGGCATCATCTAATTCCTCTATTCTATTATCTAACGCTAATAACCCTTCTCTTCTCGCTATCGTAGATAATTCTATAAATAAATCTACTAGCTTTGAAATATCGGCTTTTTCTTGATAAAAGGTTTCTTTAACTGAATCAAGTGCTAACACAAATTCATCTTTTGTATAATTCACTAACATAGATGCCGTTAATCCGCCAAAAACTGTAATTATAGAAGAAACACTAATAAAAATTTTTGCGCCGACTAGTCCACCAGTTAATAATATCGCTAAAGCTATTAATATCATTCCCAAAATCATTCCTATTGGTGTCATAACATCAAATTTTTTCATAAGTCTCTCCCGCTATATGTAATAAATTCTTCCACTACTCTTTTATAGACTATCTATTTTCAATTAATGTAAAAGTACTACAATTTAATCGTACAAACGCTATATATCCTTTATCGACATAATTAATTAATATTTCAATACCCTTTTCATAAATTTTCTACAATATGTTTAACAATCCTTCCGACTATTTTACTATTTTTTATTTTATATAGTTTGATGTCCTTAATGCAGATAGTAATTCCCTAAATTGATTAATATTTAATTGCTGGTTAGCATCAGATAAAGCTACCTCTGGGTCTGGATGAACCTCTACCATAATCCCATCTGCTCCTGCAGCAAGTGCGGCTTTAGCAGTAGGTATCACAATATCCTTTCTACCCGATGAATGACTTATATCAACTAACACTGGTAAATGTGTTTCTTGCTTTAAGATTGGAACGGCAAGTATATCTAAAGTATTACGAGTCCATTTTTCATAGGTTCTAATTCCGCGTTCCACTAATATAACCTGACTGTTTCCCTTAGAAACAATATATTCAGCAGCAAATATTAATTCCTCAATCATAGCGGCTATTCCTCTTTTTAAAAGTACCGGAGTTTTAACTTGACCAGCAGCCTTAAGTAATTCATAATTCTGCATATTTCTAGCACCTATTTGGATAACATCAACGTACTCTGTAGCTATTTCCATATCTGCAGGGTTAACAATCTCACTAACTATCTTCAATCCATATTTATCTGCTACTTTTCTCAAAATCTTTAAACCGTCTAGACCTAATCCTTGAAAATCGTAGGGCGATGTTCTTGGCTTAAAAGCACCAGCACGTAAAAATACTAATCCTTGAGCTACTAATTCCTTTGCAACTATATCCATCTGTTCTTCACTTTCTACCGAACAAGGTCCAGCAATTACAATTGGGTTTTTACCTATAAAATTATTACCTACGTTTACTATTGTATCCGATGGATGTCTTTCCCTACTCACCAATAGTTTCCTGTTATTTTCTTCCTGTTGTAGATCTAAAGATGCTTTAAATATTTGTTTAAATAAATAACGAATAGTATTATCATCAAAAGGACCTATATTATGTTCAATTATTCTGTTAATCATCTCACGTTCACGAATCGGGTCAAATTTTGGTAGCCCTTGTTTTGTTTTTAAATTACCTATCCCTTTAATTAATTCTGCTCTTTTATTGATTAAATTTAATAATTCTAGATTAACTTCATCTACCATAACTCTGAAACCTTCTAATTCCCTATTGCTCATAATTGCCTCCTAGTTTAAAATATTTATTAGAATAGATTATATCTTCTTTAAGTATTAATGCAAATATAAAAGGAATATTTACTATGAAAATAGAAGATAGTTAAACGTGAAAATACTTAAAGAGGTGTACACAGTGAATGATAAATCACAAATTTTTGCTCTAGATATTGGTACTA
>CAZSSR010000205.1:0-2289 GCA_964609605.1 uncultured Bacillaceae bacterium
CTAAAAAGAACAATAAAAATCCAAGTCTTACTGAAATTGTAATTTTATTTTTAAATAGATTAACTCTCTTTTAATTACGTAAGAGTTAATTTATTTTTTTATAGATTAATCGTAATTTGATCGTTTGAGTTTACTATAAAAAGGTTCTGTGTTAAAATTGAAAATAATTGGAAAAAAAATAGATTATGAGTATAAATAAATATTAATGCAAGATACGGAGAAGGGTGATAAATTATGAAAAAATTTATCTATATGTTATTGGCCTTTATATTATTAATCACTCTTATAGGATGTAATAATTCAATAGATGAATCAGATATACCAATAAATGAACATGATTTAGAACAGATAAATGAAATTATACCAGTATATTATGCTCCATTAACTGGATTACCTGTGGACAAAGAGATAGATACAAGAATTATTGGGGTAATGATTAATAATCTATATTTAGCTAGACCACAATCAGGATTGGATAAAGCGGATATTGTTTATGAGGTATTAGCTGAAGGTATGATTACACGGTTTGTTGCGCTTTATCAAAGCCAACAACCTGATGTTATTGGCCCAGTGAGGAGTACAAGACCATATTATATTGATTTAATTAATGGTTTTGATGGGATTATTGTTCATTGTGGGGCAAGTTTTGAGGCTTATGATATTTTAAGAAATTACTCTTTACCATATTTAGATGAAATAACTAATTCAGGTGGTACGTTTTGGAGGGCTACTTTTAGGAACCCACCTCATAATGTTTATACTAGTTACGAAAAGATAATTTCAGGTGTGAAAAGCAAAGGATATAGGGAAGATGGATATATTCCATCGCTTGTATTTTTAGATGATAATCAAGTTGTAGAAGGGGAACTGGTGGGAAGTTTAAAAATAGACTATCATTTTGATTATCATGTTGAGTATGTATACAATAATGAAACAAAATTATTTGATCGGTATATTAATGATAAATCCCATATTGATTTAGAAACTGGAGAACAATTAACGGCTAAAAATATATTAGTTATAAAGACAAGCCATACTGTACTAGATAAAGCGGGAAGGTTAGCAGTTGATGTATATGGTCCTGGTGAAGGATATCTTTTTCAAAACGGAGTAGTAAGGTTAATTACATGGGAAAGGAAAGATGGTGTGATTAGGGCTTATATAGACGGTAAGGAGCAAGGGTTATATCCTGGTCAAACATGGGTTATGGTTGTACAAGATAACACACCAGTATCTTATCAATAGAAAAATGCATATAAATATTTGTTAATATCTATCTATAATCAACTATAAAATGATTAGTAAATATGCTAATGTAATTTTTGAGAGGTGAAATAAATTATGTCGTTTGATAAACTAAAAAATCAATCTGTCGACTTATTATTTGAAACAATTTTAAAATTAGAAAACTTAGAAGAAGCCTATAAGTTTTTTGATGATTTAATGACAGTAAATGAGATTACATCTTTAGGACAACGCTTACAAGTTGCTCATATGTTAACAAAGGGTTATACTTATCATCATATAGAGGAAGAAACAGGCGCAAGCACGGCAACGATTTCTAGAGTAAAAAGAAGCCTCAATAATGGAAATGACGGATTGAAGATAGTTTTAGGAAGAGTTAACAGTAAATAAATTTGGTAATAAGAGAGTAGTTAAGCTACTCTTTTTAAATTATAATGATTTTTAATAATTTTTAAGGTGGCTATAGAATGTTGAAAGATTCGATTAGAAATTTTAAACATATGTTTAAGCTTGATCCAGACAGGTCTATAACCGTTGAACAGATTCAATTAATATGCAAATCAGGTACAGATGCAATTGTAGTCGGAGGTACCTTAGGAACGACCTATGAAAATGTATCTCAATTATTAAAGATAATTCGCAGAAATACAATTATTGCAATTCAAGAAGTGTCTGATGTGAATTCAATTGTACCAGGGTTTGACTTTTATTTTATACCACTAGTGCTTAATGCTCAGAACCCTGATTGGATAATAAATGCTCATTATGAGGCAATTAAGAAATATGGGGAACTAATAAATTGGGACCAAATTTTTATTGAAGGATATATTGTTTTAAACGATAAATCTGCGGTTGCAAAGTTAACAGCTAGCAAAAACGAGTTGACTCTTGATGATGTAATGGCATATGTAACAATCGTTGATAAAATGTTTAAGCTACCAATATTATATATAGAATATAGTGGTAAGTTTGGCGATGTTGATTGGTTAAGAGAAATTAAGTGTTCAGTAAATAATTCTCAAGTTTTTTATGGCGGTGGAATTA
>CAZSSR010000206.1:0-2286 GCA_964609605.1 uncultured Bacillaceae bacterium
ACACTGTTTAGTTTTCAAAGAACAATTTCAGCAACATTTGATATCATAATCTTTTTTTCGCTATTAATCAACTACTTTTTTAAAATATAAATTACTTTATTTTAACTTTTCGGTAAATTAAATTAAAAAGCGACAAGAAGTACTATAACATGAGTTAGATATCTCCGTCAATAATTTTAATATGAAAATTTATTTTCTTTTTTTAATTGAAAACCCTAATTATTTTTCTTTATATATTCCGATATGTCTATCCAAAAATCTTTGCTTTCAAAACCTCTTCTCCATGCAGCTATTCCAGCAAGATTATATTTGTTTATTAAATCTATTCGTTTTTTCATTGATACATCATCTTCAATCCAAATTTTATAAGTAATTAAATCTTCCTTTAATTCTACATAATTTTGTTGAGATTTCATATCATACTGTATATCTACATTGTTTTTGATAACCCAATCACTAACCATATCCATTGTATACGTTTTAGAACTAACACTAATTTTCCCTTGATCATCTATTTCTTCAGTCCACAATCTAGTATAAAGAGGAACTCCTAAAATCAGCTTATCATTTGGTACTTCATCTAATATTCTAATTATCCCCTTTTCCACCCATGGTAGTGAAGCTACTGGCCCTGCAACTGTGCTTGCGGCCCAATATTCATCATAGCCCATAACAATCACATAATCTACTACTTCACCCAATCGCTTCCGATCGTAGAATAAAGACCAGTTTTTACTTAAAGAATTAAATGTAACATCCATAGAAACTGTTCGGTTCTTTTCATGTAACAATGGAGTTAATTCTCTGATAAATTGAACCAACATATCTTTATCTTCAACATTTACATTTTCAAAATCCAAATTAATTCCATCTAATTGATATAAATCAGTATAGCTTAATAATTGCTTTATAACTTTAATCCTTAGGCTAGCATCTGAAAGTATTTCATGAGTTAAATCCGGATCAAAGCTGTTAGAAAATAAAGGCCATATTTGATAACCATTTTTATGTGCCCAATCAATATATGCTATATCTGCTATATTTTCAATCAAACCATCATCTTGTAAATTAAACCAGGTAGGTGATATAACTTGTATCCCTTTTATATCATCTATTTTACTAGTATCTATTGTTGAATATTTATTTGCATATTCCCATATGAATTGAATTGGTTCACCTATTGGGTTCCATGGTTGATATATTTCTTTTTCTATTAATGAAGTTTTTATTTCAGATAGTTGAACATACTCCTTATTAATATAACCAATTGATCCTTTTTCGCTCTCTATCCAATACCAACCATCTACTTCTCTCATAATATTTATATTCTCATTTAAGCCTATCACATTATTCCAAGAAGAATTAAATTTTGGTTGTGTTCTTAACTTAGTATCTTTAACAATAAAACCTTGAAGTATAGGTTGTTTTAAATCATGAATAATAAAAAATGCCTTATCGTTATAATATTCTATTTCAATATCATAAAAGCTATATAATGGATCTATTGGAAGATAAATATTATCGTTATATTTTATTAGTGGATAAGTAAATGAATATGGTTCTAGATTTAATAACCCTTCTGTATCACCTAAAGGAAAATGAAATACGTTCTCATTTGTTGTTATAATCGCATAATTCATTTTTTCATCCCAGTTAATTTCAGTATCAATATATTCTTTAATAAATGTGTAAGGTAGATATAATATTCCCTTATCTTTGTACCCCACCTGCGACATTAACTCACCCATATAATATATTTGTATTTCATCATTAGAATTACTAATATCTCTTTGAAAGAATGGTAAATAAAAATAAGTTAATATTAAACTGCCTATTAGGAAGAAGAATATTATTATAAATGTTAGTAACATATATATTTTCTTCATCTTTTTTTTCTGTTTAAAAATAATTTTTCTAGCATCCATTAATATTCTCCTTCTTTAAATAAATAATATTTTCTTTATATATTTTTTATTCTATATATACAAAAAGAAGATAGCTCACATTCCGAACACTTCGGATTCCTAGCATGACAAATCCTTCTTCCGTGCCATATTAACAAATTATGTGTTTTTGTCCATAACTCCATAGGAATTAAATTCATTAATTGTATTTCAGTGTCTAAAACTCTATCACTATTAGCTAATCCTATTCGATTCGATACTCTAAATACGTGTGTATCAACAGCAATTGCTGGTTTATGAAGAACATTGCTTAATACAACGTTTGCTGTTTTTCTGCCTACACCTGGTAATAACTCAAGTAACTCCCTAGTTTCTGGCACTT
>CAZSSR010000207.1:0-2281 GCA_964609605.1 uncultured Bacillaceae bacterium
GAACTCCAGCCTTCCAAGCTGATAGCGTGGGTTCGATTCCCATCACCCGCTCCATTATTATTGAGTGCAACAACGTCGAATATGCTTCTATGACAAACGAAGAATGTGTACTCGATAGAGTGCTCCATATTTATTCATTTTGACTACGCCGAGCAATCTTCGAAGCTAAAATGAAATCCGTGTGCCCGAAGGGGGCTCCATTATTATTGAAATGAACTTCGATTAAGAACGCAACCTCGTGTTGCAACATCGAAGCTTGCACATCCGTGTGCTTTTGCCCGAAGGGGGCTCCATTAATGTTTCGAGAACAACGTCAATTAAGACTTTACACCTATTAGAACATCAATTCATTTTGATGTTTTTTTTATTTTTAATATTTGTGTAGTTTATTAAAAGATATAGATTAGGGAAAAACTCAATTTTATATTATAATATATTATTGAAATCAATTAATATAAAGAGGTGAATTTATTTGGATAACTTTGTGTTTTATAATCCTACAAAGATTTTTTTTGGGAGGGACCAAATTAATAATTTGAAAGAGGAAATCATTAAATATGGTACCAATGTCTTAATTGTAACTGGGGGCAGCAGTGTCAAAAAGAATGGTTTGTTTGATAAAGCAGTTTCTATCCTAGATGACAAATGTAATATTTATGAATTAAGTGGTGTAGAACCTAATCCGCGTTTAAGCACAGTGAAGAAGGGTATAAATATATGTAAAGAAAATAAGATTGATATAGTTTTAGCTATAGGCGGTGGCAGCGTAATTGATGCTTCAAAGGCTATATGTGCAGGTGTTAAATATGAAGGTGATGTATGGGATTTTTATACAAGAAAAGAGACGATTAAAGACGCCTTACCATTAGGAACAATTTTAACACTTGCCGCTACGGGAACAGAAATGAATGGTAACTCAGTAATATCTAATTGGGATATTAAAGAAAAGCGGGGCACGGGAAGCGTTTTTATATATCCTAAATTTTCGATATTGGATCCTACTTATACTTACACAGTTCCAAAAAATCAGACTATTAATGGGATTGTTGATATAATGGCTCATGTATTCGAACAATATTTTAGTCATACAAAAAACACGCCATTACAAGATCAACTTTGTGAATCAGTTTTGCGTACAGTGATTGCTGATGCTCAAGAAGTAATTAATAAACCAGATGATTATAATGCAAGATCGAATATAATGTTAAGTGGTACAATGGCTTTAAATGGGATTGTTAAGATGGGGATGGCTGGTGATTGGGCATCACATGCAATAGAACATCAGTTAAGTGCATTATATGATATACCGCATGGTGGTGGATTATCAATCATATTCCCAAACTGGATGAGATACGTCTTAGATGATGGCGTAGAAAAATTTAAAAGATATGCTATCGAAGTATGGGATGTAGAAACAAATAATAGAACAGATAAAGAAATTGCTTTAGAAGGAATTGAAAGAACAAGTAGTTTCTTTAAAGAAATAGGTGCTCCAACTGATTTGAAATATTATAATATAGATGAGGAATATATTGATATAATGTCAAAAAATGCAGTAGCTGAAGGAGCTATTGGAGGATATAAAAGTTTAGAGTATATTGATGTTAAAAGAATATTGACTATGTGTTTATAAAGCGAAACATATCATCATAAAAGCAGATAAAATAGAATGGTTAACGATAAACAAGGATGGTAGCTATGTCTAAAAATTATGAATATAAATTAGCTAGTACTCAAGATACTCAACAATTTGCAGAAAGATTAGCGAACTATTTGTTTGCTGGAAATATTCTTACTCTTCAGGGTGGGCTAGGAGCCGGAAAGACTACCTTTACACAAGGTTTAGCTAAGGGACTTGGAATTACACAAGTTGTTAATAGTCCGACTTTTACGATTATTAAAGAATATTATGGAAAGCTTACATTGTATCATATGGATGTCTATAGATTAGAAGACGGTTACAATGATATTGATTTTGATGAATTTTTTTATGGAGATGGAATTACGGTGGTGGAATGGCCATCAATTATCCAAAATATATTGCCGGAAGATTATTTAAATATAAAGATCGAGGTAATTGATGAAAACTCGCGAAAAATAATTATTGAACCCTATGGTAATATATATCAGAAAATATGTGAGGAGTTTAATTTAAATGAAGATTTTAGCTATTGAATCCAGCTGTGATGAAACATCTGTTGCCATTGTTGAAGATGGACAAAAAATATTAAGTAATGTCATAGCAAGTTCTGCCCAAAAAACACCAAACACACCCAACACA
>CAZSSR010000208.1:0-2270 GCA_964609605.1 uncultured Bacillaceae bacterium
GCTATAGTTGATTTAGCTTTAGCATTAATCTTTTCTCCTACAAGATTAGCGATAAAAATCGGTATTTTAATTTGACTTTCTAGTTCAACAATAATCTCTCTTTGTCCATAATTATGAAATGTTATTTTTCCATTAGAACCATTTGGTAAACATTTTGCATTAGCAATTAATTTATTTACAAGAAGCGAATCACTTATATAATTATTATCATTAATATTAACTTCGATTGGTTGATAGTCATTAGTTAAAACTAACAATGAATCTAATAATCTATCATTTGTTAAACGCCAATATAAACTGTCTTCATACTTGCCGAACTCTACTTCACCAGTAGAAAAAACCTTATAACTATTATTCCAATTAAAAGCAATTCTTTCAGACGTGGAAGACGCAATATAATATAGTGAAGATTTCTGGTAGATATACATACTAATGAAAATCATAGCTAATACTAATAAAAATACTATTGGGAATACTAAGGAAGCTTCTATTGTGAAGCTTCCTTCTTTATTCTTTATAAGCCTTTTAAGCAGATTCAACCTAATCATATTCAGTACCCCTTAATAAAATAGATTAAATATATTACTAAAACTGCTCAATCTGCGCATCAGATTTCTCTAGTAAAGTAGTAACCCAATCTATTATCTTCTCCCTAAATAAAAGAGCTACAGCAACTAATACCGCAACAATAAGTAATACCTCTAAAGTACCCATGCCTTCTTCGTTTTTTAAAAAACTCATTATCTTTCGCTTATTAAACCACATACAATATCTCCTCCTTTAAAATATCTATAATCTTCAAAAAAGCATAATTGCTGGTGTTGCAATAATAATCATTACGACAATAAAGATTAACACCATTGGAAAAACTAATTTTGAAGAGGCTTGCTCCCCAAGTATTCTACATAGCGACATTCTTTTACCCCATAGTTCTTGAGATAATCTGTTTAACGCTGTAACCAAATCATTCCCACCTCGACGGTGGTTTAATAAAACAGTTGTTGTAAAAATTGATATTTCTTGCATAGAACTTCTTTTGCTTAAATCCTCTAATACCTGATTAAAAGGAATACCATTTTCCATTTGGTTAATAGAAATTTGTAATTCCTGATAAAGATAGCTATTTTCTAAATTCCTCTTTTGTTTTACACTTCTTATTATTGCCTGTTGAATTGTCTCTCCAGCATTAATTAATAACGTTATCTTATTAATGAATTCTGGTAGCTCGATAATTATTTGTTCTTGTTTTTTTCTAATTTTATTATCTAATCCTTTAATTAGTAAAAATGTTATTATAACAACAAATATGAATCCAAAATAAAATAAAAATACATCATCATTAAGCAATGCGAAAAAAGAAAAAAATAGTAAAAATATTAATATGGCAGAAATTAATTGAGCAATAAACAATTTTGTATGTATAGAAGCATTATTAGTTCCATGTATTTTTATTATCTTAAGATGAATACTAGCTACAATCTTAGGAAAGTGTTTCATTAAACTTATATGATCAATTAAATATAAAGATGGCGGTATTAAAAATACTAATTGAAGATCTTTCTCGTATTCCTTTATTAATAATTTATACTTACCCCCCGCCAATATAAATAAAATTAGAATAAGTATTATTAATATAAAAGTAAAAACGTATAACAAAATCATCAAATATTCACACCTTTATATTCATAATCCATTTAGTCAACAAATAAGAAATAACTAAAATAATTAACGAAATAGTCATAACAACTGTTCCTATTCCAAATTGGTACAAGGGCTCCATATAATCCTTCGAACTAAAACTTATTAAAGCAACTATGGCGAATGGAGCAATACTTAATATTTTGGCTTCAAGTTTTTTTTGTGATATTAACACCGCTATCTCTTGCTGAGTTTCTATCTTGTTGCTTATTATATTTGAAGTTCTTCTAATAACCTCGACTAAATCTCCACCAGTCCTTTTACAGGTAGAAAACACGTCTGCAAAATTACTAATATCTTCTATATCTGCCCTTATACTAAAATCCTGTATTGCTTTTTCTATTGGTTCTCCATTTTCAAAGCGTCTACTAATTATTTCAAATTCTTTAATTATATAAGTATTTGAATTAGGATAGAGTATTATTAAATCTTTTATTACCTCCTTAAAAGCATTTTCCACAGATTTACCAGCAACTAATGCTGATGAAAGTGAATATAAGGACTGTTTAAATTGCAATGTTAATTCTTGTTTCCTTTTATCAATCAATTCATTAACTTTTATCTTTTGATAT
>CAZSSR010000209.1:0-2173 GCA_964609605.1 uncultured Bacillaceae bacterium
AAAGGAATATGTTTTGATTTATTTGACAATATAATAAAAAATATTTACAATCTTGGTAATACCACTTTTATATTAAGGTAAGACCATGATGGAAAGTAGGCAAACTTATGTTAGATTTGAATAAAAGTTCTTCTGAGATTGTAGAGAAAAAACTTATTAAAATGGTCATAGGTGGAGAATATTCACCAGGAAATACACTACCTTCAGAACGTGATCTTGCAATAAAATTTAAGGTTAGTCGTCCAACATTAAGAGAAGCTATTCAAAGATTAAAAAGAGATGGTTGGATTACAGCGAAAAAAGGACAGACTTCAATTGTAAATAACTTCTGGAAGAATGGAAATTTGAATACTTTAGTAAATATTATTCAAAATAATGAAAATATAACTGGTGATTTTACTATTTATTTATTAGAACTTAGATTAGCATTAGTTCCTGTATTCGTAAGTGAAGCAGTTAGTAAATTTCCAGAGAAGGTTGTAGGACTTTTATCAAATATCGATATATTAGAAGATAATTCTCTAGAATACGCAAAATTTGATTGGAAATTACAAAAGGAAGTTGCTGAATTGTCTTCAAATCCAATTTATTTACTAATTTTGAATAGTTTTGACAATATATATATAAGTTTAGCAAATGAATATTTTTTAAAAGATGAAAATCGTAATAGTTCCTTAATTTTTTATAAAGAGCTTTTAAGAAGTGCGATGAAAGAAGATGTTTTATTATCTGAAAAAATCACAATCGATGCAATGAAAAAAAGTATAGCTTTATGGAAAAAGAGTGAGGGGGATAACTAATGCGTAGATGGAATGGTTGGGGTGATGATATGATTGATTATGTTGTTACAGATCATGTAAAGAATTTATTAGAGGATTGGGTAGGGAAGCCTAAAGCTTCAAAAGATATATCATTAAATGAATTGAAAATAAAAGTTCCCGATTCAAAACTTAAGAATACAAATCTTGTAATTACAGATGTAGAAGAGAGAATAAAACATAGTGCTGGACAGTCCTTTTCAGATTGGGTAGCAATTAAAACGGGAAAAAATTTAGTTTTTCCTGATGGGGTAGCCTTTCCACAAAGCAAAAAAGATGTTAGAGATATATTGGAATATGCACAATCAATTGATGCACTAATTATTCCCTATGGTGGAGGCACCAGTGTTGTAGGTCATTTAAAAGTACCAATTACTAATAAGCCAGTAATAATTGTTGATATGAGACGAATGAATAAGTTGATAAATATAGATAAAAATGGTTGTATTGCTAACTTTGAAGCTGGAATAAATGGTCAGGATCTTGAAGCGAGCCTAAATGTTGAAGGGTTCACATTAGGACATTATCCTCAATCTTTTGAACTATCTTCTTTAGGAGGTTGGATAGCAACTAAGTCTTCTGGACATTTTTCTATGAAATATGGAAGAATAGAAAGGGTTTTTGTTGGTGGAAATGTAGAAACACCTAATGGAACAATTGAACTACCTCCATTTCCAGGTTCCGCGGCTGGACCAGATATAAAGGAAATAATATTAGGCTCTGAAGGAAGATATGGAATTATTACAGATGCAAAGGTTAAGATATCTCCATTACCAGAGGTCGAAAGCTTTAAAGCAGCATTTTTTAAAAACGAAAAGGATGCAATAAATGCTGTACGTCAAATCGCTCAAGCTTCAATACCTTTAGCGATGATGAGACTTAGTTTGTCAACCGAGACAGAATCAACACTTAATCAACTTGATCCAAGCTTTATTATTAATTCATTGTTTAAATATTTATCTTTGAAAGGTGCCAAAGAAGAAAAGTGCATGTTAATATATGGTGCTATCGGAGATAAAAGCAGCGTTGCTTTTAATTTACGGCAAGCTTTAGAAATAATAAAACAGAATAATGGAATTTATGTTGGGCCAACAATTGGCAAGCATTGGTTTAAGGATCGTTTTCACTACCCCTATATTCGTAATACTTTATGGGAGATAGGATATGCATCTGATACTTTAGAAACGGCAAATATTTGGAGTAAGATTCCAGAAACTGTTACTAATATTGAAAATAGTATTCGTAATGCACTAAATGATATTGATGAAAAAGTATATGTAATTACTCATTTATCACATATTTATCCCCATGGTTCAAGCATTTATATATCATATATATTTAGAATTGCAGATAAT
>CAZSSR010000210.1:0-2169 GCA_964609605.1 uncultured Bacillaceae bacterium
ATGTAGTTAATAAGATTGTAATATAAGCACGCTAATTGCACAAACAATTTCCACAAGAAATAAGGCGCTTTAATATTCACTAATTTTGTATGTTCCGCTTGTTTGTAGATAATTCTTTTAAATTTTTTACAACATCATAGGGAATAGATTTATATCCGATTGGAGAATGAAATGTTTCTCCACCTCGTTCCCCATGATAATCCGAACCTCCAGTTGCTAACATGTTATATTCTTTTGTTATTTGCAGGTATTTTTTTTCATTAAATCTACCATGGTCAGGATGATACACCTCAATACCAGCTAATCCACAGTTAATTAAACGAGTTATCATCTGATCATTATTATAAATTCCAGGATGAGCTATTACAGCAACTCCGCCAGCTTTATTGATAATTTCGATACCCTCATCTGGAGAAATTCTAATTGTGTTAATATATGCTCTACCATTTTTACCAAGATAATAATCAAAGGCCTCTTTCATAGTTTTTACAATACCTTTTTCAATCAATACTTCGGCAATATGTGGACGTCCGATATTAGTTTCATGTCTTCTAACCTTAGCAATAACCTCAGTCATAGTTATTTTTACTCCTAAGTCATTTAACCTACAAATCATTATGTCGTTTCTTTTATTTCTAACCTCTTGTAATTCAGAAATTTTCTGTAAAAAAAGCTTATCTGTATAATCTATAAAATAACCTAGAATATGGATGTCCTTCCCATTCTCAGTAGTGCTTATCTCAATTCCTGGTATTACCTCAATACCTCCAATTTCTTTTGCAGTAAGGATTGCTTCATCTATTCCTAAAATCGAATCATGGTCTGTAATTGCTAGCGCTGCTAATCCAACTTTTTTAGCCATTTTTACAATAATTGAAGGCTCATTTAATCCATCAGATAATGTGGTGTGTGTATGTAAATCAGCTCTCATGTTTTCTAGCCTTCCTTCTCTTATTGTTCTTTTTTATATCATCTATTCTAATAATAAAGAAACATAATATATAATTCAAGAAATTGTACTTTATTTGAAATCTCATTAGCTTTAATATTAAACAGCTAAAGATTAAAAACATTGGATATTATGATGATAGAAGCAAATAATCAACATTTCTGGTATAATATTAGTAATATAATTATATCTTTAAATACGTAATAATTTTAGAAAATAAATTAATTTCAATTTTATTGGTCAGTTATACTGATAATGTTATATATTATAATTATATTATTTTATTGGAATTAGTATTAAGAATAAAAAGAATTTTAAATACTATGAGGAGGAATTACAATGATAATTGAAAAAACATTTATAATTATATTTGGTGCATCAATTTTAATTATATTAGCAGGAGTAGTTTTATTTATATGGGCAATAATAGTTTTTATTACAGAAACTTTTGGGCCAAAAGATAGCGAACAAGTTCAGAATGTTGAAGATGTTCAAATTAGAGAAGATTAAATAAGATTTATTTTTAAAATTTTAGATATAATATAATAATAAATTTTTAAATATATATTAGTTTTATTGAATAAATTGGGGGAATAGGTATGCTTAATGAAAATCAAGATAAAAGGTTGAAGGAGATAACTTTATTAAGATTAAAGGAACGTAATGTTAATATAGAAGATATAGCTCGCATTGTATATAAAATGCAAGCAGTTTATAATAAAAGATTAACAATGGATATGTGTAGAGAGAGCATTGATAAAGTTTTAGGTAAACGTGAGATGCAACATGCTATTTTAGTTGGTATAGAGTTAGATGTTTTAACAGAGAAAAAATTAATTCGTGAACCTTTGCTTTCAATTATTGAAGCTGATGAAGGCTTATTTGGTATAGATGAAACTTTAGCATTTGGTTCAGTATATGGATATGGTAGTATTGCATTAACTACCTTTGGATATTTAGATAAACAAAAAATAGGTATATTAAAAGAGATAGATAGAAAAGAAAAAGGTAGAGTTAATACGTTTTTAGATGATATTGTTGCGGCAATTGCTGCTGCAGCGTCAGGAAGAATAGCTCATCATTCTAAGGACATGGAAGATGAATTACTTGATGATATAGAGGATAGTGAATATGATGTGGTCAAAATAAAAAAAGCTAGTATTATTTAATTTTTTACTTTTGTTGAAAAATATAAACTTTAGAAAATTAATTAATATAAT
>CAZSSR010000211.1:0-2128 GCA_964609605.1 uncultured Bacillaceae bacterium
TTTAAGATATTATCTTCAGAGGGAATTACTATATATGTTGGAAAGAATAATATTCAAAATGAATATCTAACTAATAAAATTGCATCTTACTCTGATACATGGTTACACACTAAGGATATCCCTGGTTCACATGTTGTTATTAAAGAGAAAAACTACAATGAGGAAACTTTACTTGAGGCAGCGATGATTGCAGCATATTTTAGTAAAGCAAAAAACTCAAGCAACGTTCCTGTAGACTACACATTGATTAAACACGTCAAAAAACCTAATGGTGCTAAACCTGGGTTTGTTATATACGAAAATCAAAAAACATTATATGTAACTCCAGATGAAGAATTCATTAATAATTTAATTCCAAACGCAAAAAACTGAGCCATAATAATTTGGCTCAGTTTTTTATAATTCAATATTATTCTTTCGATAAATCAAATTCCTCACTAGGCATATGAATCCATTCTTTTAAATACCCTTGATCAATTAAAGCTTTAAGTAAAATTATAAGTATTGGTGCAAGAATCAACCCTGCTATTCCAAATAATGATAATGAAATAATCATAAATGAGAGCATTGTAAAAGCTGATACTCCTAAAGATTCACCTGTAATTCGCGGTTCTAATATTTGTCTTACAATAATTACAACAACTAATATTACTGCTAAATATATCGCAGTCGTAAAATCCTTAATAATTAGCAAATAAATTATCCATGGCAAAAATAAAGCTGATACTCCAAGTAAAGGAAGTAAATCTAAAACTGCAGCTATTAAAGCAATAGAAAATGCTCCGTTTATCCCGGTTATAATTAATCCTATTAGCACTAATACAAAAGTAATACTTATCAACTTTAATTGAGCTTTTAAATATAGTGTTATACCTTTAATTACGTTTTCCTTTAAAAATACATAAGCTATTTTAAAAGTATTGGGTGTTTTCTCTTTCGCGAATTTTTCCCAATTATCTATCTCTAAGCTAAGGAAAAAAGCCAATATAATACCTAATAATATATTAATAATTAAACTAGATATTGATGATAGTGAATTTATTAAATAAATTAATACATTTTCTAAAAATACTGCTATCTTATCCGAAACAGTTTTTAGATATTCCTGAATACTTTGAACTAAATCAGGTGAAAAAGCATTAATTTTATCATCATATTCTGCTATTATATCTGCTATCTCTTCTTGCATAAAATAAACATAATCCGGTATATTTTGCGATAAATCAATAACTTGATTAACAAAAATAACACCTAATGTTATAGTAAAAGTAAAAACTAGTACCACAAATATTAATGTTGAGATTGTAGTAGCTGCAACCTTTTTAATTTTCAATCGCCTATTTAAAAATTTTGCAAATGGTTCTATGATTAAATAGATTACAAAAGCAATAACAATAGGTTTGGCTATATCCACAAACATCGAAAAAAGATACATAAATATGTATACAGTTAATACAATAAGTAAAATATCAAAGACGGTTCTTCCATATTTCTTATAAAAAGAAATCAATTATTTCACTCCTAAATATACCTTCTTAGATTTTATTATACCCTTAAAAATTAAAGAATAAAACTAATATTCTTCTTCATTCCACATCTGATTAGAGATACTTGTCAAAATATGATCTTCCCACTTACCGTTTATATGTAAATATTCTCTAGCATAACCCTCCACTGTAAAACCCAATCTCTTCAATAAATTTCCGCTGCTTATATTATGAGGCATATAGTTAGCCATAATTCTATGTAGTTTTAATTCGGTAAAAATATAATCTATTACTTCCTTTAATGCCTCAGTCATATATCCACTACCTTGCTTAGATTCTGCCAAACTATATCCAATATGACAAGCATGAAAAGCTCCTCTAATAATATTATTTATGCTAATCATTCCAATTACTATATTAGACTTAGATTTATCAAAAATAAATAATTTTTGTGATTTCCCTTCACTAAAATCACTTTCTATTAAATTAATATGTGCAATCCAATAATCTACTGTATAAAAATTATCAGGCTTTATTGGTTCGTAAGGCTCCAAAAATTTTTTATTCTCAGAATAAAAGCTGATTATCGCATCAATATCACTATATTTTGGAAGTCGAATAGTTAACCTATTCGTCTTAAG
>CAZSSR010000212.1:0-2116 GCA_964609605.1 uncultured Bacillaceae bacterium
ACACCCTTTCTTTCCCTGATTTTTGCTAATACTGTTCTTTGCATTTCAACATATTGTTTTATTAGAACTAAGAATATTACGAAAAATGGAAAATATATGGCAATCCATGTTGATGAACTCAAAAAACCTCCACCTCCTTAAATCATCAGTTAACAGCGTAATCTACTGCCGCTCGTGCATGAATCTCTGTAGTATCAAACACCTCAATAGATACATCATCTTGTTTAAGCAGCATTGGAATTTCTGTACATCCTAAAACTACACCCCTTATACCCTCTTCAATCATTTTATTAATAATCATAATATAACTCTGTTTACTTTCCTTTTTTATTACTCCCATAATTAATTCACTATAAATTATATCATGAATAATTTGTCGATCTACTTCATTAGGTATTACAACCTCAATTCCCTTATTACCTAATCGCTCTTTATAAAATGGTGCTTCCATCGTAAATTTCGTACCTAACAATAAAACTTTATCGACATTTCTTTTAATAATTTCATCAGCAGTAACATCGGCAATGTGAATCACCTTTAACCCAGTTTCTCTCTCAATATTTGGTGCCATTAAATGCATCGTATTTGTGCAAATTACAATAAATTCAGCACCTGCTTTTTTTAGATTGTCAGCCTCTTTAACCATTAAATTAGTTAGAGCTTCCCATTTTCCTTTATGCTGCAATTTTTCAATTTCATGAAAATCAAAAGAATATAACAAACAATTAGCTGAATGAGAACCTCCTAATTCTGATTTCACTAGTTCATTCATTATACGATAATAATCAAGTGATGACTCCCAACTCATTCCACCAAGTAATCCGATTTTTTTCATCTAATCTACTCCTTACCTAAAATTTTAAGATATTCGCCAGCTGAAATGTATCTATTCCCATATATACATAATATAAACTCTCTACCCACCTATCAAGTAATATTATACCTTTTCAAAATGCTTTTTCCATAATACACTTTCGATGTAGAATTATCTTGCAAATATGATTAATATGATATATCATACTTGTACAGGGAGGGATAAGAATGATGCATCATGTCAAATTTTTTGGCTCGACGGTTATGGGAGAACGCGGACAAGTTGTTGTACCAGCCGAAGCTCGAGAAGAAATCGGTATTAAATCTGGTGAGAAACTTATTGTTCTTGGAAATAAAAAAAGGGGATTTGTCATCTTATTTAAATCAGATGTCATGACAAAATTAACGGGCATGATGTTTAGAAAAACTAACTTTTTTGATGAGATGTTTGACCCTACCACAGATAAAACAGAAGATGACGAAACAGAAGATGATAAAAATTGAATACGACTTTAGATCAGTGGGGGTGAAAACTAATGTCGATTATCGGAATGATGTTTAAAGATAGACGCTTTCGAAAAGTTCTCTTAATGTTTCTTAGATTTGTAGCTCAACTCTGGTGGATTAATAAGAGAAAACGATTTTATTCTGAAAAAAGATACAATAAGAAACTTAAAACGATTTATCGAAAACAAGCACGAATATATACAAAAACGGCAACAGAACTTGGCGGACTACTTATCAAGCTAGGACAATTCTTTAGTATCAGGGCAGACGTTTTGCCAGAAGAATACACAAAAGGACTTTCGCAGCTTCAAGATTCGGTTAAACCTGTCAAAACTAAGGATATTATTAAACGAATTGAAGCAGAATATGACCACCCAATTAATGAGGTATATACTAACTTTTCAGAAGAGCCTGTAGCTTCAGCCTCTTTAGGTCAGGTACATACTGCAGACATAGAAGGTCACACTAGGGTAGCTGTTAAAGTTTTACGTCCTGGTATTGAGGAAGTAATTCAAACAGACTTTAAGGTCCTGCAGTTTATGATAAAATTCGCCAAGCGATATCCAAAGATTACTGCATCAGTCGATTTAGATCAAATGTATGATGAATTTGTTGAAACAACTCTTGACGAGCTTGATTTCATCAAAGAAGGACATTATGCAGATGAATTTAAGGCTAATTTCTCAGAAGATCCTAGAATTTACGTTCCTGAAGTTTATTGGGATTATACAACTAAGCATGTATTGACAATGGAATATATTGATGGCTATAAGGTGAATGATTATCCGGCCTTAGA
>CAZSSR010000213.1:0-2050 GCA_964609605.1 uncultured Bacillaceae bacterium
ATTCACATTTAATATTAGTGGCTCAGATCTTTATCGTACCAAAAGTAATGATGATGTAACGGGTATTGTGATAACTCCTGAAAAAAGAAGTATAGTAATTATATACAAGGATTTAACAGCAAAAGATTTGGAGCTGTTAACTGCACCAATTTTATCTAAGGAACAACTATTAGATAATTCATCAATTCAAGAAATAAAGGAATTATCTTCTTTGGGAAAGTTATTGTCTAACGGACCTTTTAAAGTAGAAGAATATAATGATTCTACTTTAATATTAACTAGGAACGATTTATATGAAGAAGATGTATATCTTGATAAAATAATTATTGCTAGCGATACGGATGAATTTAGTAATGATATTATGGTAGGTGTTCCAGCAGATACTACGAATGAGCTTTATAGTTCAAGAGATGTAATGACTATTGAGGGGCAAGCTTATGAATATCTTGGGATGAATTTAAATTCACCAAAATTCGACGATATAACGACTAGAAAAGCTATTGCGTCAGTTATTAATTATACTGAATTAGCTAATAGTATTTTTAAAGGTTATGTGAATAAGCCTTTATCACCTATTCATCCTCAATCATGGGCTTATGTGGCAAATGAATCATATTATGAATTAGAGGAAGCAAAAACAAAACTTATCGATAAAGATTTATATTTGCAGTTAGCCTATGAGGACACTATATTATATCAATTATTAGCGGAACAAATAGCTAAAGATTTAACTGAATATGGTATTGTAATTGAGCTTTTACCTATTCAGAAGGACAAATATATTACTGCTTTATTTTCGAAAGGAGAATATGATTTGTTCTTAGCAAGCTGGGCATATGAATATGATCCAGTTTATGAAAATAAAAAATGGCTTGTGAAAAATGATGTTTTAAATAATGGCTATAATGTTAGTCATTTGAATGACAAAGTGTCGGATAATTTACTGTTACAAGGTAGTTCTGAAACGTCAGAGGATATTAGACGTCAATATTATATTGATTGGCAAAAATATTTTATGGATCAATATTACATAATACCTTTAGCAAGTCCACAAATAATTTTAATATACAAACCAGAGCTACATGTAAACATAGCAAATAGTTTAGTTCCATATATAGATGTTCAAAACTGGTGGAAAGAAAAAACTGACGAAAATAAATAAGCAAAAGAAATGCTCCTCTAATTTAAGAAGGGCATTTATTTTTTGTCTATGATAAAATAATAAACAAAGAAATAGTAGATTAAAGGAGAAGGAATTATTATGTCAAATGATTTCAATGAAGTTACACCTTCTGACACATATGTTGTTGTTACTCATAGCCCAATTGGACTTTATTACATACCATATTTAATAGAGTTATATCAACCAATTATTGGTGTAGAGGCAACAAACCTTTATATAACATTGCATAATAAAATATCAATTAATGAAAAGTCTCATTCGGAATTATATTTACATCGTCAATTGATTGTAGAGATGAAGCTTTCATTTCCAATATTAATAAAAGCAAGAAGGACATTAGAAGCAGTTGGTTTAATTAAAAGTAAAAGATTCAAAAATAGTGAAAGTGACAAATATATATATGAATATACAATATTATGTGCGTTACCACCAAAAGGTTTTTTTCAAAGTGATGTATTAAGTATGCTTTTATTAAATCGTGTTGGCAAAAATGATTATCTTCAATTGAAAGAAAGATTAGTAAATAAAGCTGATTGGGATAAAGAAAAATATATAATGGAGGAAGAGATTACAAAATCGTTTGACGAGGTATTTGATTTTGTACTTACTTCAGAGTTTCAAGTGAATACTGAATCTGAAATTGATGAAATATTTCAACCATGTAATTATATTACAGAGAGCAAGAGCAATATAATAATTAAAAAAAATTATTTAGATTTTGATTTTATTAAAGGGATGGTTAGCAATTTATATCAATTGGATAAAATCCTTGATGAAAAAGTGAAGGATGTATTACATGAGCTTGCATTTTTATATAAATTTTCAGATATGGAAATAGTTAATCTATTAAATGATCATTATATTTAT
>CAZSSR010000214.1:0-2004 GCA_964609605.1 uncultured Bacillaceae bacterium
ATAAAAGTGAGTATTATCTGACTGATATTATTGGCATATTTAAATCTAATGGCGAGAAAGTTGCGGCATATCAAACAACGGATTGTGAAGAAATTATTGGAATTAATGATCGAGAAATGCTTGCAAAGGCAGATGACATATTTAGAAAGCGTATCCTTAATAACCATATGAAAGATGGTGTCACAATAGTTGATCCTAACAATACATACATTGAGAAGGATGTTAAAATTGGACAAGATACAATTATTTATCCAAATACATTTTTAAAAGGAAAGACGATAATTGATGGGAATTGCAAAATTGGACCTGGAGTTGATATAACCGATGTAATAATTGGTGAGGGTACTATTATAACTCACTCAGTCATAAGCTCGTCGATTATTGGGAAAAATACAAATGTTGGCCCTTTTGCTTATATTAGACCTGGAGCAAAAATAGGCGAATTTGTAAAAATAGGCGATTTTGTAGAAATAAAGAACTCCTCTATTGGTAATAGAACAAAGATATCTCATCTTTCATATATTGGTGATTCTAATTTAGGAGAAAATATTAATGTTGGATGTGGTACAATTACAGTTAATTATGATGGTTCTACTAAAAGCAGAATAAATATTGCAGATAATTCTTTTATTGGATGCAATTCGAATCTAATAGCCCCAGTATCGATTGGTGAGGGATCATATATTGCAGCTGGTTCAACAATAACTAATGATGTACCAGATGGGGCACTCGCAATAGCTAGAGAAAGACAAAGCAATAAAGAAGGATATGCTAAAAAGCTTAAAGGTAAACAGCAGAGTAAATCAATACATAGATAAATTTGGAGGAATATAAAATGTCGTGTTCTGATTTGGATTTAAAAGTATTTACTTGTAATGCAAATCCTGAACTCTCAGAGGAGATAGCTGAAAATTTGGGGATACCTATGGGAGATGCTAAAGTAACGCATTTCAGTGATGGTGAGATACGTGTAAAGTTAAATGAAAGTGTGCGTGGAGCTGATATTTTTGTAATTCAACCAACTTGTGCTCCAGTTAATGACAATTTAATGGAACTGCTTATTATGGTGGATGCATTGAAAAGAGCTTCAGCTAAAAGCATTAATATAGTTATGCCATACTATGGATATGCAAGACAAGATAGGAAAGCAAGGGCGCGCGATCCTATTACCGCAAAATTAGTTGCAAATCTAATTGTAATAGCTGGTGCTAATCGTTTAATAGCGATGGATTTACATGCAACTCAAATACAAGGTTTTTTTGATATACCAGTAGATCATTTATTAGGGGTACCAATTTTAGCTGAATTCTTTAAGAAAAAGGATTTAAAGGATATTGTTGTAGTTTCGCCAGACCATGGTGGAGTTACAAGAGCAAGGAAACTAGCTGAAAGGTTAGGAGCTCCAATAGCAATTATTGATAAACGTAGACCTGAAGCAAATATAGTTGAGGTTATGAATATAGTGGGAAGAGTTAAGGATAGAACAGCTATATTAATTGATGATATAATTGATACTGCGGGAACAATTGTGTTAGCTGCAGATGCCTTAAAAGAAGCGGGTGCAAGGGATGTATATGCTACATGTACTCACCCAGTATTATCTGGTCCGGCATTAAAAAGGATTGAAAAATCGCAAATTAAGGAATTAGTAGTGACGAACACAATCCCACTTCCTCCAGAAAAAAGAATGGATAAGATAAAAGTCCTTTCTGTTGCTCCACTGATTAGTGAGGCAATTATTAGAGTTCATAAACAATTATCAATAAGTAAGCTATTTGACTAAATAGGTATTTTCTTTTACCATGAAGTATACTAGAAATAAATAAATTTTTATGGAGGATAATAATGGAAAATTTTGAACTAAAAGCAGTGGTTAGGGATGACAAATCAGTTGCATCTACTCGTAAGTTAAGAGAAAATGGATATGTCCCAGGGATTTTATATGGAAATAAGATGCCTAATAAACTAATACAGATAAAGGAAATTGAGTTAGAGAAACATTTT
>CAZSSR010000215.1:0-1983 GCA_964609605.1 uncultured Bacillaceae bacterium
GGTATTTATAATATATAAACATTAAATTATTATTGTAGTGAGATATATAAATATAATTAAACTGAAACTATGGCAGTTGATTTTTAATAATGCAAAATTATCTTACTCTCAGTCAGGAGAAGATATGATTTTAGATACTATTTTTTGTGATGTTAAAAAAGGCTTTTATGTAGATATCGGTGCAAATAATCCATATATTCAATCAAATACACACTTTTTTTATAAAAAAGGGTGGCGAGGTGTAAATGTAGATGCGTTGCCTGGTAGTATGAATATATTTAGAAAAGTAAGACCCAATGATATTAATATTGAAGCAGCAATTAGTAATAGTAATGAAATTCTTTCCTATTTTATGTTTAGTCCTTCCTTTTACAATACATTTGATAGCTCTAAAGTAAATGAGATTAAGCAAAATGCTCAATTAATTAATGAAATTAAAATTAATACAACTAAATTATCTGATTTGTTTGACTCATTAAAAATTGATTCTATTAATTTTATGTCAGTTGATGTTGAGGGGTTTGATCTTGAAGTGTTAAAATCAAATAATTGGAATAAATATCGCCCTAAGGTGATTGTTACTGAGTGCTTCTCTGGAGGATTAGAATCATTAGCATCGGATTGTATTTATGATTTACTTAAAAATAATGGTTATATTCTTTTATGTAACACACCAACTAATGCCTTTTACATTGAAGTAGAATTCTTCAATGAACGCTTTAAATGAAACCAGCTAACAGAGTTATATTTAATACAAGCGTTTTATATACAAGGCTATTAATTGGAATGGTCCTTGGACTTTTCACAATCCGATTAGTCTTAGGCGCGCTTGGAGAAGCTGATTATGGTATCTATACTTTAGTTGCTGGCGTTATTGGTATGCTGGGCATTTTGAATTCTTCAATGTCGAATGCCTCAATGCGTTTTATGGCTCATAGTCTGGGAACAGGCAATGAGGATATTATAAAGAAAACATTCAACACCACGCTCTATCTCCATTTCATAATCGGGATTATTGTTATTGCGATTATGGAGGTTGGTGGTTATTTTATGTTTGAATATCTGCTGAATATTCCGGCAGAGAAGGTCATGGATGCGAAGATTGTTTACCAGTTTATGGTTGTCACTTCATTCATTACAATCATCTCCGTCCCTTATGATGCAGTTATCAATTCACACGAAAACATACTTGCATTATCCATCGTAGATCTTTTGGGTAATATATTTAGTTTGGTTATAGCCATATATCTTACTTATAGTGATTCAAATCGGCTTGTATTATATGGGTTTTTAATGTTACTGGCACAAATTATCCTGAGAATTATCAAGCAGCTCTATAGTCGTTCAAAGTATCTGGAATGCAAGATTGATTTTAAAAATTACGTAGACAAAGAATTTTCAAAAACGATATTGTCTTTTTCGGGCTGGAATCTCTTTGGTTCCATAGCTGCAATGTCTGTGACGCAAGTCAAGAGTATCTTTCTGAATATGTTTTTTGGAGTTAAAGTCAATGCGGCTGATGGCATTTCAGCAAATGTAAGCGGGCAGGTGAATATGATTTCTGTTAGTATGACTCGGGCATTAAACCCCCAGTTGGTGAAAAGTGAAGGGAGAGGGGACAGGCAAAAAATGTTACAATTTACAGAAATGGCCACAAAATTTGCTATCTTCTTATTTGCCATAATTGCCATTCCTGTTATTTTTGAAACGCCCTATCTATTAACTGTATGGCTAAAAGATGTACCTCAATATGCTATTATATTTTGTCGGCTACTGTTAATCGGAATTTTAATTGAAAAATTCACTTTTGAAATTACAACAGCCATACGGGCTATTGGTAATATAAGGAATTTGACTATTGTTGAATCAATATTATTCACATTAAATGTCCCCATTACTTATATTGTTTTTTCATTGGGATATCCTCCTTATTCCGTTTACTTTATAAACATTTTAATTTCATTTTTGGTATTTTTCAATCGT
>CAZSSR010000216.1:0-1888 GCA_964609605.1 uncultured Bacillaceae bacterium
GCGGATGCCGTCGGCCTCGAAGCGACGAACGATCGCCATCAGCACCCGCTGCTCAGTAAATAATTCTCAAGTTTTTTATGGCGGTGGAATTAATTCTTGCGAACGCGCTAAAGAAATGTCTAATTATGCTGATACTATTATTGTAGGTAATGCAATATACGAAAATTTTACTTTAGCTTTACAAACAGTAATAAATGGAGGGAAAAACTGATATAATATAAATATGAACAATAACTATAAATTCAATATAGTGGTTTTTGAAAGGTGGACAATATGGACAAACTTTATGAAAATTATATATTTAAAGATTTAAATGAAGGACAGAAAAGCGCTGTAGAAACCATTGATGGTCCAGTACTTATTTTAGCTGGTGCTGGTAGTGGTAAAACTAAGGCATTAACTCATCGAATTGCCAATATTCTCAATAATGATATAGCCCCTTGGAGCATTCTGGCTATTACATTTACCAATAAAGCTGCAAAAGAAATGAAAAATCGAGTGATTGAATTAATTGGTTCAGAGGCTAATAATATATGGATATCTACTTTTCACTCTATGTGCGTGAATATTTTAAGAAGAGATATTTATCATTTAGGGTATTCGAAAAGCTTTACGATTCTTGACACTACTGATAAATTAAATGTTATTAAACAGATAATGAAGGAATTAAATATTGACACAAAAAATTTCGAGCCAAAAGCTGTTTTATCAACAATTAGCAATGCAAAAAATGAGCTAAAAACGCCTGACCTATACGCGAAGATAGCAAATAGTTTTTTTCAAGAAAAAGTGTTAGAGATTTATGAAAAATATCAAGAACGTCTAAAGGTTAATAATTCTGTTGATTTTGATGACTTAATAATGTTAACAGTATTGTTGTTTCAAAAATCTCCAGAGACATTAGAATTTTATCAAAAAAAATTCCGTTATATTCATGTAGATGAATATCAAGATACAAATAGAGCGCAGTATATGCTTGTTAAAATGCTAGCTGATTACCATAAAAATATCTGTGTTGTTGGTGATACTGATCAATCAATATATAAATGGCGTGGAGCTGATATTGGTAATATCTTATCTTTTGAGGAAGATTTTAAAGATACTAAAATAATATTTTTAGAGCAAAACTATAGATCAACTAAGAATATTTTAACGGTAGCAAATGCTATAATTAAAAATAACACAAAAAGAAAAAAGAAAAAACTTTGGACAGAGAATCCTACAGGAGATCAGATAATTTTAAATAGAGCAAATAATGAACGCGATGAAGCATATTTTATTGCAGATAAAATAATTAATGGTATAGAGGATATTAGAGAATATAAGGATTATGCAATCTTATATAGAACAAATGCTCAAAGCCGTACTATAGAAGAAGTATTTATAAAATCAAGTATTCCTTATAAAATATTTGGTGGCACAAAATTTTATGATCGAAAAGAAATTAAAGACATTATGGCATATATGAGATTGGTTGTTAATCTTGATGATGATATAAGTCTAAGACGTGTAATAAATAATCCAAAACGAGGAATCGGAGTAACTACTTTAGAGAAAATTTCCGAATATGCAACTATAAAAGGGCTTTCTATTTTTGGTGCAATAAAGGTTATCGATTTTGTCGGATTAGGAGCTAGTACAAGTAATAAAATAAGTCAGTTTGCGGAGCTAATAATTAGTTTAAGTCAAATGAAAGAAGATTTAAGTGTTACAGATATTACAGAGAAAATATTAGTCGAAACAGGTTATAGTGCAGAATTAGAAAAAGAAAAAAGTATTGAAGCTGATAGTAGAATAGAAAATTTAAATGAATTGCTATCTGTAACCAAGGAGTTTGAGAAAAATAACGAAAATGCAACACTTGAAGATTTTCTGAGCGATGTTGCAC
>CAZSSR010000217.1:0-1881 GCA_964609605.1 uncultured Bacillaceae bacterium
AATTGCTCCTGACGAATGTACATTGTTTGGTAAAGCTTGTAATCCAATTAATCCTATTGGACCTTGTATGGTATCAACAGAGGGTAGTTGTGCAGCTTTTTATCAATATATGAGGGAGGATTAAACATGCATAATACTATTAGCTTGGCACACGGAGACGGTGGGGAATTAGCTCATCAATTAATCCAAGAGATATTTGTAAATGCATTTGGGCACCATGAAGAATCAAAGCTAGATTCAGCAATTGTTGATATGGAAGGAACAAAAATTGCAATATCTACTGATAGCTTTGTAGTAAAACCAATCTTTTTCCCGGGTGGTAATATTGGGAAAATTGCTATTGCTGGGACAGTAAATGATATTGCAGTTAGTGGAGCTATACCAAAATATTTAACTGCTGGTTTTATAATAGAAGAAGGCTTTTCTATCTCAGATTTAAAGGAAATTGTTAACACGATGGCGATAGAAGCAAAAAAAGCAGGAGTATTTATTGTAGCCGGTGACACTAAGGTCCTTGAACGTGGAAGTGCAGATGGAATATTTATAAATACAACTGGTATTGGAATAATAAAAGATAGTAAAATAGATCCTTTAAATATTAAAGAAGGAGATTCTATTATTATTAGTGGTACTTTAGGTGATCATGGAATAGCAATTTTATCTGCACGTGGTGATTTAGGAATTTCAACTAATTTAGAAAGTGATTGTGCTTCATTAAATAAAATGATTGAATCAGTTTTGCAAAATACTGATAGTGTTAAAATAATGAGGGATCCAACTCGAGGTGGTCTAGCCACTACATTGGTTGAAATATGTGAAGATTTCTGTGTAACAATGGAAATTGATGAAATGTCGATTCCTATAAAGTCTGAAGTTAAGGGCGCTTGTGATATTTTAGGCTATGAACCTATTTATTTAGCTAATGAAGGGAAAATAATTTTTATCGTAGGAAAAGACGAAGAAACAAAAGTGTTGGAAATAATCAAAGGATTTAATTCTGGAGTAGATGCAATGATCATTGGTAAAGTAATAAATACTGAAAAAGGAAAACTATTTTTAAGAACTTCTCTTGGTACAACAAGGCGTTTGAATAGACTGTCAGGTATATTACTACCTAGAATATGTTAGAAAAGTTTTATATAAAAGTTAAGTAACAGATATTGCAACCATTTTGGTTGCTTTTTTATTATATAAATAAAACTATTTTATGTTAAAATATTATTAAATTTAAATATTATTCTACTATTCATATTTAAATTATGATTAAATAATGTTATATTGCATAAAGATAAGATATTAATTAAGATTTTTATTAATAATATATTTTAGAATGAAAAAATTAGGAGGTGAATATATGGATTATATTGGTGATAAATTAAAAGAATTAAGAGTAAGCAAAGGATTATCGATTGAAGATGTTCAAAATGCTACAAAAATACGAACATGGTACATAAAAGCTATTGAAGATGGTAATCTAGAGAAATTACCAGGAAAATTTTATGAAAAAGCATTTATTAAATCATATTCTGAACTAGTAGAATTAGATCAGAATATTTATAATGAATATTTAGGAACGTTATCAGGTGTAGATGTAGAGGAAGTAAAAATAATAGATACTTACTATAATCAAGAGAAATTTTCTTCGAAGTTAACTAAATGGATATCCAAATCTTTAGTATATATTTTAGTAATATTAGTTATATTCATAATTTATTTATTTGCAACTTTTTATTCTGATAACGGAGAAGAAGCAGATGGTGATATAATCGGAAATAATAGACCTGATTACCAATCAATAGAAGATAATAATATAACACCTCCTAGCGAACAAGAAATGCCTTTAAATAGCGAAAATGATTTGACCAAACAAGTAACAATAAC
>CAZSSR010000218.1:0-1860 GCA_964609605.1 uncultured Bacillaceae bacterium
AACTAGAGTTAGTGTACATATGAGAGCACAAGTCTCGCCAAAATATAAAAAAGGTCACATAAATAAAAAGTGACCATAATAATTCTATCAATTTATGTAAAATTAACACTTTTTACCAAACGTCGTTAATTCATTCTAACACATAATTAAGACAATAACTAATTTAATTAATAATAGAAGCTAGGTTATATATATAATTTCGACCAGAAATGCTTCATATCTTAAGTATATAGAAATCCGAGAACTGTTATAAATCCTGCAGAAATTGCCATTATTAAAGCCCCACCAACTAAACCCCATACTTAATTTTTCTACATCAATTTGACTTTCGTACAATTATGTAAAATAACAAGTAAAATACTATTAAACCGGTGCAAGAAAATATTATAGGCTCAAATAATTTTGAATCGATAAATAATAAGTATAAGGAGACAATATATAATGTAATGATAGTTGCGACAAAAGTAAAATATGCCGCCTTGTATGCGATCAATAAATTTCTTTCATCCTTTTCTTCCACCACTAAGCTCTGCATCTTATTCTTGTCAACTAATGCAGAAAAGTTTTTCCGAATCAATAATATACTAACAGCAATAAGTCCTCCACCAGTTCCAACATAATAGTAGAAATACTGGAACTCGGAACCAAGCTGAGTATTTTTTATAACACCTATCACAAATGAACTTATTCCCAATAGCAAAAATATTATATTAAATCCAAATCTCAATTTAATCTTATTTTCAAACTTCATTGTCATTTTCCTCCTTATAAATAAATATATCCTCTATAGAACGTTTGAAAAACCTAGATATTTTTATCGCTAGTATTACAGAAGGATTGAATTTACCCGCCTCAATTGCAATAATGGTTTGCCTTGAAACCTTCATCTTTACAGCTAAATCCTGCTGAGTTATTCCAATTTCCTTGCGAAATTTGGTTAAATTATTTTCCAAGACATCTCCTCCTTAATGTAAAGTGTTATTTACATTCTATTATAAAAAATAATAAACAAAATGTAAAGTGTTATTTACATCTTGTTTATTAAAAAACTTGCCCATTCTATATCAACCTTATCAATATTTTCTTGCCAATATATAAGATGCTGATGGTAACAATTAATTTTTTTATTAACTTCTGCTCAACATCAGAAAACATGGTAAGCGCCTCCATTATTTAAAACTGTCGACAAATTGAATTTATCTCTTATTGCATATTCTCAGAAAATTCAGGTGTTATTGTGAGAGAGCACAGCGAACAACATTGTTCCGAATAACTCACTACAAATTACGAATTTCTACATGTGTATCATGATGTAACGTGCTAAGATATACCTTATAGATCGAATTGACAAATACAATTATTAGTATACACTTATATAATATAAAGGAGGGACTAATATGCGAGTAAATAGCTCATCTTCAAAATTAATCCCGCGTAAAATATCTTTTCTCCTGCTTATTCTACTAATTGTTAGCAGTATGTTTTATATGGTAGCTTGCAGCACAACTAATGATCAAATTGAAAATAACACTGAACCTATTCAAGAAGAAAATCTTGAAATCGATATGAATACTGATCCTTTTTCTGAAACTGAAAAAACACTTTCACTTGAAGGCTACGGAGCCAAGGGAGCCCTTACTGATCAAGAAATGAGTATCGCTGATATGTTAATGTACGCTGTTCAAGATGAATACTTGGCACATGGTGAATATTCCGCTATCATAGCAAAATTCGGTAATCAAAATCCCTATACCAATATTATTCTTGCTGAAGAAACTCATTTATCATATTTAAAAGATATATATATTGCACATGGGATGACTTTTCCTGATGATACCTCATCTGAACACATAATCATTC
>CAZSSR010000219.1:0-1860 GCA_964609605.1 uncultured Bacillaceae bacterium
GTATATCAAAAATTTATAAAGTTTATTGAAAAAAAATTAGGAATAGTTATTAATATAGATGTAAATAAAATTGATGATAAGAAGAAAATATTTAGTTATATAATGGATTATTTATATATACCCTTAAAAGATAGATTATATTGGAATAACATTTGGAATGAAATTGATAGATTATTTAAATTTAAATTAAAAAGATTTGAAATAGAGATTATTAGTATAAGTGAGGATATATATAGAATTTGCAGTTTTACTGAAGTTAACAATAGTAATACAATGTGGACTCATTATGGTGATACACATAGGGGATTTTGTCTTGGTTATAATTTGAAGGAATTAGATAACGAAATTACAGAATTACTTTTACCTGTAAGATATAATGATGAAATGATAAAAGTAGATGAAGCTATAGTTGACAATTCTATTCCAACTAATAGTAGCTTATTAATGAATGCTTTGACCATGAAATCCTTATCATGGGAATATGAAAAAGAGTGGAGGGTTATTCAAGTAGCGTTAAATAAGAATAAAGATCAGAAAATTTCTATGCCTATACCAAAAGAAATATTGTTAGGTCTAAATATTTTTGATGAGCATAAAGAGCAAATACTAGAAATAGCAAAAAATAAAGATATTAATTGTTACCAAATGACAAGAGTAAGTGGAAGATTTAATTTAATGCCTATAAAAATAAATTAAATTGTTTCGAAGAATTACTTCATATAACAAAATATCACTGCGTCGGTGTAACTAGAAGTAGATTCATAATAAGTCGCCTCGGTCGCAGAGGTAGATTCAAAGAAGAAGAATCAACGACACACCCTTTCGCTAACCGAGTCGGAAAAGCCCGAGCCTAACAAAAAGAGCTTTGTAAGACTCGAACTTCACCTGTAAGCTCAAGGGCGTCGGAGATACAAATACGTTATGTGAAATATTCAAACTGAATTATAGAGCAAAAATTAAATTATGAATGGAGAGAAGTATGAATAAAGATATTTTATATTATCCTACGATTGAATTTAGACAAGAAGATTATATGTGGTTATGGACAGCGTCATTACTATGGGACAAAATTTATAGAATTGTTCCTAACGACTATTGTTTAAACGAGCCGCGAAATATACAAGAATTATGTTCACATGGTGATATTGGGATACCATTGGCACCAAATAAATACAGTGAAAAAATATCTTCGGATTTTTTAAAAAAGATAGAAGAAAAGTATTGGGTTGCTGCTGCTCTTGAATTTAATCATGAAGATATTGATAAATATAATGAGTATACGCGAGTTCATAAAGATAAAGTGGATGTTGCACTTAGAAATATAATGTTGATGAATAATAAAAATATGCAAGATGATGAATGGTTATATGTACCACAAGAGTTGGCTAATATTTATATGACCTATTTAGCAAATCATATTGCCAGTGAAAATAATCTCGCATTAAATACACATAATAAAGATATTTGGACTGCATCAACTTTTTTTCGAAATGATAACAGCATTCAAGATGGAGTCTTTGTGGGAGAAGATTATATAAATAGAACTACAAAAGTGTTGGCATCTATACTTTTAAAAGATGTTATACCTGAGAATTTAATTGGTGTTAGCCCTAAAGATTTGCTCAAATTTAGAGAAGAACGAAGTGATGAAAGGAAAGAATTCTTGTCAGAAATACAATCATTTAACGACAAGCTTTCCGCAGTTAGCGATGAAAGAATTATAGCTCAAATTGTCAATGACGAACTGAATAAAGTTGAAAAAGCATTGGAACAGTATAAAAAAAGTATGGATTTAATTAGAGCAACAAAATGGACGGGTTCCTTATCATTGCTAGTTGCTTTAGTTATTGATGGTTATGG
>CAZSSR010000220.1:0-1852 GCA_964609605.1 uncultured Bacillaceae bacterium
TAACCGCTGAAAGCATCTAAGCGGGAAACCAACCTCAAGATTAGATATCCCTTAAATATGGAAACATATTTAACTTAAGACCCCTTGAAGACTACAAGGTTGATAGGCCAGATGTGTAAGTGTGGTAACATATTTAGCTTACTGGTACTAATAGGTCGTGAGGCTTGGCCATAAAATAATTTTCATAATTTAAAAGTATGATCTTTTTATAATGTGAAATATGCTGATAACTGAATTGTAATATAAATTGAAATTTATAGTTTTTCGGTGGTTATAGCGAAGATGAAACACCCGTTCCCATCCCGAACACGGAAGTTAAGCTCTTCAGCGCCGATGGTACTGCTCGGGAAACTGGGTGGGAGAGTAGGACACCGCCGAAAATATTTTATACCCGGAACTTGTATTTTAAGTTCCGGGTTTTTTTTTATGGTTTAGAAAGAACCTTTATGGTAAATTCGACATATGGATAACATGAAAGAAATAAATAATAATAATAATGATGCTTACCAAAGACTAAAAGGGCTTATATTCTTCAGGGTTCTTTTTATTTCGCTTCTTCTTGGATCAACAATTGTTCTCCAGATAGGTTCTACGCATTCACTATTTGATAAGTCTCTTTTAATGCTTTATGGCCTTATATTTGGTGTGGCAATTCTTTCAATTTGTTATGCAATATTATTTAATCATGTAAAAAGAATTGAAATATTTTCTTCAATACAGATCGGAATTGATACTCTTATTATAAGCTGCATAATATTTGTAACAGGATGTTTTTCGAGTATATTTTCTTTTTTATATCTTGTGGTTATAATATATTCTACCATGCTTCTTTACAAAAAAGGCAGCATGATTATTGCTGCACTTTGCGCTATTCAATATGGCATAATTGTTGAGTTAGAGTATTTTGGCTTTATAAACCCATTTCCATTTGAAGACGGCATTACTGCTTCAAGTTATCCGTGGAATCAGGTTCAATATAAAATAATTATTATTACTTTAGCATGTATTTCAGTTGCTTTTTTGAGCAATTATCTTGCAGAACAAGCAAGAAAAACAAAAAGTGAATTATTGGCTATGAAGGAACGTATTAAACGTTTTGAGAAAATGGCTGCGATGGGAGAGATGGCAGCAAGAATGGCTCATGAAATAAAAAATCCAATTGCTTCAATATCTGGTTCAATTCAGCTGCTAACTGAGGATATGTACGAAAATCCTCAGAAAGATAGGCTTATGAGAATAATACATAAAGAAGCAGATCGTCTAGGCTCTCTTGTTAATAATTATTTATTATTTGCACGTCCTCCTATTGGAAAGATAGAAAAAATTGAATTAGGGAAGAGCATAATAGAAACTATAGAACTTTTTGAAAAAGATAGTAAAAATTCCGGGAAAATTATTATTTTAAAAGATATAGCACCTAATGTATGGACAGAAATGTACCCTGTACATCTGCATCAAATATTATGGAACCTCCTTTTGAATGCATCTGAGGCAATAGAAACATCCGGCAATATAAAAGTAAAATTATATTCAATTAAAAATAAAAGTGCTGTCATTGAAGTGGCTGATGATGGTTGCGGTATAACGGATAATAATATTAAATCAATTTATGATCCTTTTTTCACAACAAAACCAAAGGGTACAGGGCTCGGGTTATCAATAGTGCTCAATATCTTAAAACCATATGAAAGCTGGCTTGAGGTTGAAAGTAAAATTAACGTTGGCTCTGTGTTTATGTTTAAATTAAAACAAATTGATTCACTAAATTGATTCGATAAGGGTCTGCGACATAAATATAAGGGTCTGCGACATAAATATGGGTAAAAACTTGACAAGGCGAGATATTTCGCCT
>CAZSSR010000221.1:0-1846 GCA_964609605.1 uncultured Bacillaceae bacterium
AATATATCAAAGAAAACTCTTGCTTTACTTTCCTTTGGTATTACAGATGAAACCTTCGTTATTTCTTCTTTACGCAAAGAAAGAAAGCTCACGGCTTCCTTTATTATTGGTGTAAATTTAATTGTTTTTTTAACTTGGAATATTGGCACCTGGCTTGGGCTTTTCATTGGAAGTACCTTGCCAAATTCTGTACAATCAAGTATGGGGATTGCACTTTATGTTATGTTTATCGGCTTATTAGTCCCTTCTGTGAAAAAATCACGTCCTTTTTTAGCTATTACGATCCTAGCAATGGGAATAAGCTCTTTTATTCATTGGGTTTCTCCTTTTAGTAATCTGTCCACAGGTTGGAATATTATAATTACAACTATTATTGCAGCTTTTATCGGAGTAATTATATTTCAAAAGGAGGATGAAAGTTAATGGAATATTCATATATATTATTAGTCCTCGGAATGGGATTAGTTACATATCTACCAAGAATGGCACCCCTGGTAATATTACAAAATCTAAAATTACCAAAAGCCTTAAAACGTTTCTTTGAGTTTATTCCTTTTGCTATTTTAGGCTCATTGATATTTCCCGGAATACTATATTCTACTAATAGTATTGAATCAGCTATTTTTGGCGGTCTTATTGCAATTATCCTAGCCTATTTCCGCACACATATACTTGTCGTAGTTTTCGGTGGAATTGGTGCAGTATATCTTTGGAATTGTTTTTTTTAATATTGAACATTCCAATCAGTTATAAGATAGGATCCCGTTGATCCTCCTCCGCCACTGGAATTAATATTAACATCATGAACATTATTAATAGATATGTCTGGAGACGCTAATCCGCCAGAATTAATATCATTAATATTATTTATATCAATTTTATCCCTTGCTACAATATATGGAACTGAATAACTTGTTGAATTATTGTTATTATATTTATAATCCTCTGTTAAAACTATTCCATCAACTTGAAAATTAATATTAGTATTACCGATATCAAATTTTCCTTCTACTATTAAATTGTCCATAAAATAGACGCTACCACTAATATTTGAAATTGATAATTTTTTTACATAAACAATTCCTTCAAAAATTATATTATAATTTCCGTTATTTATTTTTATCTCGTCTGCATATACATCACCTTTAAATACAATAGTACCTGAACCATTATTAAATTCAATCTTATCTCGTTCTATATCATCATTAAAAACCTGATCAGAATAAATTCTTTCCCTTCCACTTAAAGTTTCAGGGAAGGGGTAAAGATTATCCACCTGTGTTTTTAAATTATTATATTCGCTAGTAAATTCGGCAAAGGTTAGAGGAGAAAAAACTTTATTCTCATCTATTATGAATTCATCGTAATTATTAATATTATAATTTCCCAAAAAATTACCTTCAATATTTATATCGTTAAAATTGTTTGCATGAAAAGTTGTATCATTTCCGTTATTTCCGTTATTTCCACTGTTATTAGCCGTAACAACAGAATTTTCAAAAAAAGTACTGTTTAATCCTCCATAACCACTGCTAAAAATACCATTTACAATATAAACAACATCCTTATTACCATTAACCGTCATATACTTGGATGTAGATTGGACAGAAAAACTATTATTGCCAGCAGTAATCACTACATCATACCAATCATCATCTAATCGTTGAATAGTATGATTATTAACTGTTCCCGTTTGTTGATAGGTTCTTTCAACATAATCTAATCCTTCTTCAATACCACCCTTTGCACGCTGTGTAGCTTCTAACTTCCTTTCACCGTAAACTGAGTTTTCTGATGAATAGAAACTATTAAACAACAGTGCCGAGGTACCGATTGCTATAATCGT
>CAZSSR010000222.1:0-1828 GCA_964609605.1 uncultured Bacillaceae bacterium
TTGTTTATATTACTTTTTAATTTTTAGTTTTTAACTTCTTCTTTTTCCTCAGTTTTTTGTACTGGTTTTTTTACGTCTTCGTCTTTATCATCATCCATTAAACCTTTAGTTGCACTTTTAAATTCCCTTAAAGTTGAACCAGCAGCTTTCCCTAACTCAGGCAATTTGTTTGGTCCGAAAATTACTAAAGCAATTACTAAAATTAAAATCAATCCAGGAATACCGATATTTGCAATTCCCATCTTTATACCCCCTTTGTTTATAATGTTGTCCACAAATGATAAAAATATTTGTAATATTTATCTCTCTAGATAATTACTTATTAATATTATTATTACATAACCTTGTGTTAATGATTATAACTTATATATTTAAAAAACACCAGAAAAATTTGGACCAAAAAATTTCACAAATTGTAAAAATTTTAGTTTAGTTTAAAATTATTTAAGCATTATAATACTTTTTGATAACTATCGCCTTTTTTATATGCTTAATTGTGGTTATAATATATACTATAGCTATATAAAATTTTTGGGGGTCATCCAGTGAAGTTTGTGTTAATCAATCGTGGAGATGAAGAATCAGTTAATATAACAGAACAATTCTACAGCTATGCCTCAAATTATAATTTAATTCTTGATAAGGAATCACCTGACATTGTTATTTCGATTGGAGGAGACGGAACCTTATTAGAAGCATTTCATTTATATGAAAATCGACTTAAAGACACGGTCTTTTTAGGTATACATACTGGTCATTTAGGGTTCTATTCAGATTGGCATCCTAAAGAATTAGAAACTCTTATTTCCTTAATTGCGACAAGTAAAACCTTTAAAATCACTGAATACCCTTTAGTTAACATAGAAATTAAAACGCTTACTAAAGAAATAAACCTTCTTGCACTTAATGAATTCGTAGTAAAAGGTTTAGAAAAAAGTTTAGTTATGAAAGTGAAAATTAATAATACTGATTTTGAAACATTTCGCGGTGATGGCCTATGTGTATCCTCTCCCTCTGGAAGTACAGCATATAATAAAAGCATTGGAGGTGCATTAATACATCCTTCTTTTGAATCAATACAATTAAGTGAAATAGCATCTTTAAATAATAGAGTATATAGAACAATTGGTTCATCACTTTTACTTCCAAAACACCATCCTGTTGAATTATTACCACAATACCAAGGAGAACTCGGGATATCACTTGATCATCTTAATATGAAAATAGACAATATTATTTCAATAAAATGTAGGGTTGCCGATGAAACAATACGGTTTATTAGGTATCGACCATTTCCTTTTTGGTACAGAGTAACTAATGCTTTTATTGGTACCCAACATTTAGATTAACAAGGGCGACACAAGGGGACGGTTCTCTTGTGTCCTTTATCTTAAGACGCATTATATCTGCTTCCCCTCATTAACATAGCTATTTTATATATCCTGTGAATATTTAATTAAAAAAATTATGTATAATCCGTTCTTAATAAATGCAAATATTGCTATATAAATCTACTAAGAAAAAATTATTATGCATAAAGTATATTATTATAGCTTAACTTACACGAATACTTAATAATAAGGTTAATATTACCACTTTTTTCTACAAAAAAGCTCGAATTAAGACTTAAATGATGGTTTGATTTTGCCGAAAATGATGATAAGCTATTATTGCTTGTGAAACAGAAAGGAGTTATTTAAATGACCTTAAAAATGGAATTAGTAACCACTACTTACATTAATGAATTCAAAACATTTAAATTGAACGGTATGCTACGTGATGTTAAAAGGCTATCCACTGAAGAATTAATTTTAGTTAAAAAAGAAAT
>CAZSSR010000223.1:0-1812 GCA_964609605.1 uncultured Bacillaceae bacterium
GAAAATATTTATAATTATCAATTAATCTGAGTAATCATATTAATGAAATAATTTTAATTAGTGATTTAATATTTTTTAGATAAGAGCAGAGTTTCTGAACAAATATGTTTCAAGTTTACCTCAAACGAGGGGGTTGTAATTGGAATGAATTCCGATAATTCAAAAAATCCAGACCTTCTAAATAGTAATGTCATAATAACGCAACTTAAAGATGCTGAGCAATTCGTTCCAATAATTGATGGAGAATTGCTTTACTATGGCGGAAATCAATCTTGGTTTGAATCTAAGGTAGCTAGAAATGGGGCCTGTGGGACCGTTGTTGGGTCTAACATAGCAGCCTACATGGCGAAGAATAATGAGAATTATAGTGATTTGTATGCTTATAATGCTGACTTAATTACTAAAGATGATTTTATCAGACATCTGAATGAAGTTTATAAATATATCAAACCTAAAAAGATAATAACACCTATCGGAATAAAAGCCATAGGGATTTGGCCACTTGATTATTTTATAAAAGGATTTGAAAGTTTTGCAAATTCAAGGAGTGTTAATTTAAAGGCGCAACGTAATAATAAAGAATATACTAGTGAAAATGTCAAAGAATATATTAAGGAAGGTTTGAAAATTAACAGTCCAGTAGCCTTAATGATTGGATTTAATTCTAAGACTAAGGATATCGAAGTTACCTCACCTAATTTAATTTCAAGACAAAAAATGTCCTGGCATTGGGTTACAATTACTGCAATCGAAGAAAATTTAATTACTAATAAAACTACAGTGAAAGTATCAACTTGGGGCGGGTACGCTGAAATAGATTTAAACGATATTATAGAGGGCGAGAAACTTTATCAGTCAGCTGTATATTTTAAATAATAAGAGGAATTTGTTTCTTTACATCATTTTAGACACAAAATATACATGGTATAAGTGTTATATACAAGCCTAATCCCTTGAAAAACATCTATAATTTGATATGATTAAGGGTGAAAGGAGTGATCTTATGGAAGAAAAAGTAGGATTACCAATTTTAGGTGCTAGGTTACCAGAGTTAAAGGTACTGACAACACACGGAGATATGACGTTACCAGATGATTTGAAAGGAAAATGGTTTGTACTGTTTAGCCATCCAGCTGACTTTACACCAGTTTGTACAACAGAATTTGTTGCATTGGCTGCAGCTCATGACGATTTTAAAGCCATCAATACAGAATTGGTTGGACTTTCAGTTGATGCTGTAACAGCTCATTTGAAATGGACGGAATGGATTAAAGAAAACATGAATCAAGAAATTCAATTCCCTATTATTGCTGACTCACTAGGACGTGTAGCTTATAAATTAGGAATGATTCATGAAGCTAAGGGTACTGATACAGTACGTGCTGTATTTATAGTGGACGCTAAAGGCAACTTAAGAACGATGATGTATTATCCGCAAGAGGCTGGACGTAGCGTTAAAGAAATCTTAAGAGTCGTAAAAGCGTTACAATATGCAGATGAAAACAAAGTTGCAATGCCTGAAAATTGGCCAAACAATGCGAGGTTAGGTGATGATGTAATCATTCCACCTGCTAAGACAGAAAAATTAGCTCAAGAACGTCGCGAAACAATGCAAAATAATAAAGACGTAGATTATAAAGACTGGTGGTTCATCAGTAAACCAATGAAAAAATAGTTATTAATAACTATTGATATGTGATTATATAAAAAAGAAGCTTTAATGGAATAGGTATTAATTTATCTAGGAAGTTATTGCTTTTTTTGTTTTGAATTTGTTTAGTATATATTGTTAAATATATCTTCTATTTATAT
>CAZSSR010000224.1:0-1812 GCA_964609605.1 uncultured Bacillaceae bacterium
CCCTAAGTGAAGGAAAATTCCATATCAAAGATATTAAAATAATAGAACATGAAGAACGTTCAATGCTTAGTGGACAAATACATGACATTCTAGCAGTTTCTGAAACAATCCGAAAAGTAAAAATATATTTAGAAGCTAATAACGGTCCATTAAGATATGTTGCTGTAGCAGCAGCTGGTCGTTCATTAGAGACACTGACTGTTATGATTGATAAAGGTATTGAAAGCCAACCACTATTAACTAGAGAAGATATTAGAGCATTAGAATTATCTGCCGTTCAAGAAGCTCAAAAACTTCTTTTAGATAAAAAAGATAAAAAAGATATAATTGATTATCATTGTGTAGGTTACAGTGTTGTCAATTACTTCTTAGATAATCAAATTATTAAAAGCTTAATAGAACAACGCGGAAAAAAAGCCTCGGTTGAAATAATCGCTACCTTTTTACCAAGTGTAGTCGTTGATTCATTAATCGCATCACTCCATAATGCTGATTTAGAAATGCAAGCACTTACGTTAGAACCAATAGCAGCAATTAACGTTTTAATTCCATCTTCAATGAGGAAAATAAATATTGCGTTAGTGGATATTGGGGCAGGTACGTCAGATATTGCCATTACCTCTGATGGAACAATAATTGCTTATGGTATGGTACCATTCGCTGGCGATCAAATTACTGAAGCTATTTGTCAAAATTTCTTATTAGATTTTAATAATGCTGAAAATATAAAAAGAAAATTATTAACCTGCGATGAACTGAGCTTTACCGATATATTAGGAATAAATCACAAAATTTCAAGTAACGAATTTATAAAAATAATAGATGAGGATATAAATAATCTAGCGCAACACATTTCAAATAAAATTATCGAATTAAATGGCAAGCCTCCAAAAGCAGTGATGCTTGTGGGTGGAGGAAGCCAAACTGCAAAATTAACAGAAAAAGTAGCATTTACTCTTGGAATTTCTTCTCAAAGGGTAGCTGTAAGAGGAGCAGACGCAATTGAATATGATATTAAATGGCCTGAAAATATAATAAAGGGACCTGACTTAATAACGCCTATCGGTATTGCCATTTCATCTTTAGAAAACCCTGTAAGTTACATTACAGTGTTGGTTAATGATGAAATTGTACGACTTTTTGAAATGAAATCACTAACTATTGGCGATGCAGTGATTTCCTCTGGTATCCCCATCAAAAAGATAATTGGCAAGCATGGTCAAGCCATGACAATTAACATAAATGGTACAATTAAAATTATTCCAGGGGAACGAGGAACAATGCCAGAAATCTTAATAAATGATTATCCTGCGACATTAGAAACTAAGATTAGAAATACTGATAATATAAACATTAAGCCTGGTTCGAATGGTAAAGATGCTACATTAACTGTCGAACAATCTATAAAATATTCTTCAATAGAACCTCTTAATTTAACTATTGATGATAAACAATATAACCTATTACCACTTGTTAAAATAAATAATATTGATGTTGGATATTCCTATCCAATAAAGGACCGAGATTCTATATTACTTGAACACGTTAAAAATATTGAGGAAGCATTGATTATTACAGAGCATTACACAAAACCGTTTGCAAAAGTGGAATTTTTTCTTAATATTATGGGCACCTCAAAAACCATTCCTTATGTAGCAAAAAAAATATATAAAAATGGAAAAATTGTAGAATTAAATGAACCTGTATATAACAACGACATAATTACGTTTGATAAAAATGCTAGTTATTACCCAACTATTAAAAGTTTATTAAAAAATAATGCTAATCTAAATTGTCAAATAAATGTAACAT
>CAZSSR010000225.1:0-1810 GCA_964609605.1 uncultured Bacillaceae bacterium
TTATCTACAACTTATCCACAAAATCTAGTGTTGTTAAAAAAACTAATACACAATTTGTAGATGTTGTTGATATAATAAAGAAAAGCATTGATAAATTAATCAATTTCTGGTATCATTTTTACAAAACTTACTGTTGATAAGTACAAAATATTGTTAATTATACACATTTAGTGGATAAGGTTGTGGACAACTTGCATTAGTTGTGGATAATTTTTATTATCTATATTTTAACTGAATTTTGGGTTAAAACTTGCTTTATTAGTTTAAGGAGGTCACTGTGGAACAACTAAACGAGTTATGGGAAAAAGTTTTATCTATTATAGAAACTAAATTAAGTAAGCCTAGTTTTGAAACTTGGCTAAAATCAACCCAAATTGATTCTTTTGTAAATAATACATTAACTATTGTAACCCCGAATGAATTTGCTAGAGACTGGCTCCAATCTAGATACTCACATTTAATTAAAGATGCATTTTATGAAGTGACTGAAAAAAAGATAGATATAAAATTTATTATGACATATTCATTAGATAATAAAAAAAATTCTAATGATTTAATACAAAATGATATTACAAATTATAATTCTCATGAAACAAAACCAGCTTTAAATCCAAAATATGTTTTTGATACCTTTGTTATAGGTTCTGGTAATAGATTTGCTCATGCTGCTGCTTTAGCTGTAGCGGAAGCACCAGCAAAAGCCTATAATCCGCTATTTATATATGGAGGAGTTGGATTAGGTAAAACACATTTAATGCAAGCTATTGGTCATTATGTAATAGAACATAATACTAATTCTAAGGTACTTTACATAACTTCTGAAAAATTTACCAATGAATTTATCAATTCAATTCGTTATAATAAGACGGTAGAATTTCGTAACAAATATAGAAATATTGATATTTTGTTAATCGATGATATACAGTTTTTAGCAAAAAAAGAACAAACACAAGAAGAATTTTTCCATACATTTAATGCCTTACATGAAGCTAACAAACAAATAATAATCTCTAGTGACCGCCCTCCAAAAGAAATTCCTACACTTGAAGATAGACTGAGATCAAGATTTGAGTGGGGTTTAATAACTGACATACACCCGCCTGATTTAGAAACAAGAATTGCAATTTTAAAGAGAAAGGCAACATCTGAAAATTTAGACATTCCCAATGAAGTTATGATTTATATCGCTAATCAGATTGATACAAATATAAGAGAACTAGAAGGTGCTTTAATAAGAATAGTGGCTTATTCATCTTTAATTAATAAGGATATGAACTCAGAATTAGCAATAGAAGCTTTAAAAGATATCATTCCTTCCTCGAAAGTAAAAATAATTACTATAGAATTAATTCAACAAACCGTTGCCAGTTTTTATAATTTAAAAATAGATGAATTAAAAGGTAAAAAAAGAACCCAATCTGTAGTATTACCAAGACAGATTGCTATGTACTTAATTAGAGAACTTACTGATTATTCTTTGCCTAAAATAGGTCAGGAATTTGGTGGCAAAGATCATACTACAGTAATTCATGCTTGTGAAAAAATTAAAAACCAATTAAATTCAGATATTTTATTAGACTCTAATATAAAAGATTTAATAGAAAAAATAAAAAAATAATTTTTTTATTAACATTTTATACACAAATATAAAATAAATTATTTTCAAATGAAGATTAATTAATTATATATATGTAGCACTTAGTTAGATACTTAAAGTTAGAAGTGTTTTTAACACAATCTAAACAAATTAAATCTTTATTAACATATTAACAAGTACTACTATTACTATATTTAATATAAAATAATATAT
>CAZSSR010000226.1:0-1800 GCA_964609605.1 uncultured Bacillaceae bacterium
TTTATTATTAAATTCATCGGCTCGCGTTCATACTTATCTTTTAAATAAATAAAACTTAGCAATGCAATCCCTGGGGCTAAAGCACCACTAATTATGCTTATCATTATTTATAAAACTCCTTTAAAGTATAATTGATGCAATAAAATTAACTTTTTTTCACCTTTTTTAAAGTTATCTCCACAAATTTATATACAATATCCTCATAGCTTAAACCGATTGATTTAGCAGCATCTGGATATAAACTAGTTTCGGTCATACCAGGTAAAGTATTTATCTCTAATATAACTGGATCAGTTCCATCGGGAGGAATAATAAAGTCAACCCTAGCAAGAGATTCACAACCTAAGCTTTTAAAAGCAGTAATAGACCACTTCTTTAATAAATCTTCAGTTACCTTATCTATTCGAGCAGGTATAATATGATCGCTTCCACCAGGAGCATATTTAGATTCGAAATCATAATATTTATTTTTATTTGGTACTATTTCGATAATCGGTAAAGTCTCAATCTTATCTTCAGACTCTAAAACAGCTACAGTAACCTCTGTACCCCCGATAAACTCCTCAATAAGTAAATCATCATAACTACCAAAGGTGTTCTTTAAAGCGTCTATTAACTGTTCTTTATCATTAACTATTGATAAACCAATAGTAGAGCCTTCTTGATTAGGTTTGATCACTAATGGGTATTTAAATTCATTAGCTATATGTTTTACAATTGATTCTATATCGTCTTTACTATTGACTAAATAATCCTTAGCAACCCTTATTCCATTAAGAGCAAAAATCTTCTTAGATAATGCTTTATCCATCGCTAATGCACTAGCTAATACTCCTGAACCAACATAAGGGATATCTAAAATATCTAATACACCCTGAATTCGGCCATCTTCTCCATACTTACCGTGTAAAGCGAGATAAACAACATCAATATCATTTAATTCAGAAATAAAATCTATCGACGTAAAATCTATTCCTTTAACATTACAGCCTTTAGTTTTTAATGCTTCAATAATACCTCTTCCACTTCTAAGTGATATTTCTCTTTCGTTAGATTTACCTCCGTAAATCACAGCAATACTTATCAATTAATTCACTCCTTATAATACCTAACCAAATAATGTGTTGAAATTATTTATACAAATTGAGAAACGATAACCTTTGTCGCATCATCACTAATAATCAGTTTTCCATACTCTTCCAAAAGAATCTTTGATACAGAAGAAGCTTCTCCATATTCTGAAAGCAAAGAAATGAACTTATCCATCTCATTTACAACAACATCTAAATTATCAAAGCTTAAAATATAATGATCTTTATAAAAATATAATTGACCTCCATATATTAAATATGAATTTACTCTCTTAGTTGCAGATAATAAATCCTCAAAATCTTTAAATGCAAAGATAATCGAATCACTTTCTTCCAAAGTAACCTCTAAAGAATATAAATCGTCTTTTTCATCTTCATCTAGTATGCTATCTCTACCACGTGATACTATTACAACCATTCCTTGAGCTGGCATAGCAAATATCTCAACAGCAACGGGACCAGACAATTCAAATCCTAATTGATCATATGCCTCCTCCATTATCTCATTAAATAAATCATGCACTTTTGGCACATCACTCCATAAATCTTCCTTTTTAATTCCACGATCCTTTAAATCATCAAATGTTAAAAAAATCTTTATTTTATCATTACCTATTCTTTCAACGCGCATGATAGAGTCACCCCTTTTTATCAATATTTGTAATATATAATGAGTTACTTATTTTTATCAAAAATATTAAAAACACAT
>CAZSSR010000227.1:0-1798 GCA_964609605.1 uncultured Bacillaceae bacterium
AAATGGATCGGGAAAGTCAAATTTAATGTTTTCATTTATGTTTTTAAGTAAAACTTTTAATACTTTAAGGTACCAAGAACAACTCAATGATCCTAAATTTACGCAGATGATGTCAAAATTGAAAGATTTTTATTCTAAGGATGAAATGTTAGAACAAATAATAAGAAAACGATTTATTACCTTAGAAGAATTAGTAAATCAGTCTATAACCTTAAATTATAAGGGTATGCTTGAAATAGAGATAGGGTTTTATATTAATAATAAAAGGGGTTCATATGTCTTAATTTTTGATCAAGGAAAAGTCGTAAAGGAAAAACTACGATATCAAGTAAATGAAAGGTTAGGAACTATGTTTTCATTAGAGGAAAATTACAAAAATATGAGTCCATCAGTATTTATAGATTCTGATTATAGACATGAGTTAAAAGATAATATTGAAAAATATTGGGGTAAACATACCTTTATGAGTATTTTATTCAATGAAAAAGCTATAAAAAATAAAAAGTTCATAAAATCTAGACTTAATAGTAATCTGTTTGAGGTAATGGATTGGTTAGGAAGTTATTCGGTATTATGTAAAAATAGTCCTATGGATGCAGCAAAAGTTGTTATCTCATTTGATTTTTTAAGAAATCTCGAAAAGGGTAATATTAAGAAAATGAACGATAGAGAATTATATGCCTTTGAAAAGGTTTTAAACGAATTCTTTACACAATTATATTCAGATATAAAGAGAGTCTATTATGAATTAACTCAAAATGAGGAAGGTTATGATTATGAGTTATACTTAAAGAAACTTATAAACGGGAAAATTATTGATATCCCATTTTCTCTAGAATCAACCGGCACAAAAAAACTATTAGATCTTTTTCCATTCATGTTTTCTGCTATATCTGGTTCGACTGTTCTTGTTGATGAAGTTGATAGCGGAATTCACGATTTGTTAATGTGCAATATAATTGATTTATTAATTGAAGCGGTTGAAGTGTCTGGACAAGGTCAATTTATCGTTACAACACATAATACTCTCTTGATGAAACGCTTGCCAAATGAAAATGTTTATATTTTAAAAGGGGACGCACAAGGTAATAAGGACATAGTAACAATTGATGAATATAAATTTAGAACACAAAAAACGAATAATATTCAGTCGAAATATCTTAGTGGTGATTATTCAGGAGTTCCATTTATAGGACATATAGATTTTTCAGAAATGGTTGAAGAACTTATTGAATATTTACATGAAGCAAAAGATGATATGGAAGAGAGGTAAGTAGTAATGAAATTACCTTCTCTAAAAACAAGGGTAATGACTATTACTCATGGAAAGTCTGAGTACATTATTTGCTGTTCTATCAGATCAAACCTTAGAATTAAACAAGAGATATATAGTGATAAAAAAGGTGAAAAAAGCATTCAAATAAATAGCCTTATGAATATACTTAATAATGGTTTATTTAGGTCGTTTAATGATTTTATTAGAGAATACCCAGACATTGAAGCGAAAAAAAAGAAGTTGATTGGGTTCAAACTTTTTATAATTATGGATTTAGATGATTGTAATGATGATATGAAAAAGAAATTTATGACGAAGGAGATGTTTAAACTACATTGGCTTTATGAATATATTGTACCGGTATATAATGATCCTAATCTAGAGAAAACGATGAATGATGCGGGAATACCAATAAATAGAAGTGAGAAAAAGAAGTATTTTAAAATTTTTCCTACTAACCATGGTGATTTAAATCTTGAAATGGCACAAGAATTCTTGGTATTATTTAAAAAATGTAGGCAT
>CAZSSR010000228.1:0-1776 GCA_964609605.1 uncultured Bacillaceae bacterium
CATGATATAGAAAATATTGCATCTGGCAAAGTAATGAAGAATGCCGGCATGCAATATGAAGGTAGAATGAGGAATTTTCACAAGAATCGTAATGGTGATTTTGTAGACTGCGATTCCTATGCAATATTGAAAGATGATAATAGAGGATATTAGATAATATTTGACAAATAATAAGTTTTTTACTGTATAATTGGTTATATCCTAAAAATAACTAACGACGATCTTGCATACTGATATGCAGGATTTTTTTGTAGAAAATGTTTGCGTTATGAGTCAGTTTATAATATCTGAATTGATACCATTTGATTTAAGATTTTTAAGAATTTTAAGACTAACAAGATTATTCAGGATTTTTAAGTTGAATAGATATTTTAATGCTATGAATTTAATTATGAAAGTTGTTAAAGAGAAGAAAGAAGAAATTTTAGTAACAGTATTCTTGATGTTCTTTATAATTCTAATCTCTTCTACATTAATCTTTTATCTTGAGATAGAAGCCCAGCTAAATATGTTCCCGAATATTATAGCTTCATTAAAAAGTGGGGGATTTTTACTCTTACAACGGTTGAATATGGAGATATATGCATTGTAACTGCAATGGGAAAAGTTTTAGCATCTGTAATTGCTGTATAAGTAATTGCCTTAGTAGCCTTACCAACCGCGATTTAACTATGGTAAAAAAAGCGAAACGAGGATTTAAATGGCTAATTTAAATGACTTAATTAAAACATATGCAACATATAGTGAATTATTTGGTATCGAATATGATGTAAATAAACTTGCAGAAAATATCTTTAATTTACCATCAGGTGGAATTTTTAATTTATTGTCACAATTTAATGCTATACAAGTGGACGATCCCAGAATTAGAGCACATTTTATTCCATTTTTAAATGCAACAAATAATAACAATGAGGTAATGAATAAAATCGAGAATTACACCTTATATTCTAGACAAGGATTATTATCTGTATGGAAGTGGTTGTTAGCTTATGTTGATAAAAATAAATTAAATCTGGAAGTAGAAATAAATCGAGGGATTAACCAGATTTTGTATATTAATCTAATAGTATCTGACTTAATGTATGATAAAGAAAGAAAAAAACTGGATATAAAATACGAGCTTTTCTCAAATATGGCTTTTAATAGTCAAGAGGATATAGGTTCTTCTTTAACAAGAGCTTGTATTATATTTTTCGAGGTTGGTAACAATAAAAAATTATTTAATCAAAAAGAATTCTTAAACATAAATAGTGCATTTTTCAATAGATATAATTACACATTAAAAGAATATTTAGCTATTTTATTTGCGCTAATATCTGGATTTATTAAAACGGAAAATAAAATTGATTCTAAGTGGAATCGATCAAGTAATTATTTTTCTAATACAAAAATTCCTGAAATCGCTAATAAGATTGTGAAAGAGTTATCGGTATCTTTCTCAGAAGCTAAAGAATGGTCAAAAGATTATTTGCGTGAACCATGGAATTTTTCATTATTTAGACAGAAACCAATTATCATGTTGGATAATGGAAACTATTATCCTATCAGCTTAAAATTTTTATATGAACAATTTTTCAGTGAACTTTATTTTAAAATAAGGAATTCATTTCCCAAAAATAATACTAATATAATTAGTTTTTATGGTAGATGTTTTGAAAAGTACGTTGAAGTATTGAGTGATTATGGTGTTAAAAATTCCCGAATACCTTACATATTTTATCCTGAATTTAAGTATGGAAAGTCAAATATATCACCTGACATACTTATAAAGCT
>CAZSSR010000229.1:0-1732 GCA_964609605.1 uncultured Bacillaceae bacterium
TAAAATCAGGTAAAGTTGCACGAGTTTAAAACTTATATATAATAATATGGCGAAAGGCTCTCTCTCACTTTTTCTCATTAGTGATTGAAGCCTTTCTTTTATTTCTTTAAAAATTCTCTTAATCCTTACTCTCTATAACTAATAATATACCTTTATCGATTGATATACTACCTTTGTCGGCAATTAATTCATTGCTTACCCCGTTAGGAATTCCAAGTATCATTTTCCCTTGCTTTACCGGATATTTAAATCCCACTATATTTATTCCCTCTACTGTATCAGTAAACGACAATAAAGATATATATTTATAGCAGCTTTTTTCTATCTGCAGCGTTTTTTTAGGAATTAATAACTGAATTCTATTATTAATATCATAAATTATTGCATTAATATTTTTAACCTCGGCTTGAAGTAATATATTAATATTTGCAATTACATGATCTATTCTAGAACCTGTTCCTCCAATGATTATAATCTCTTTTGGATTAAAGCTAAGTGCAAATCTTAAAGCAAGCTCCGTATCAGTTTCATCTTTTTTAGCAGGAAATATTCTTATTTTATCAGGGTAAGCGTTTTTAATTTTATCAAATAATTGCAAATCAATCGAATCAAAATCTCCTACAAAATAATCAGGAATGATATCTCTTTTTAATAGAAATTCAATCCCACTATCAACACCAATTATAAGACTGCCATCAATAACAAAAGAGGTAAAAATATCTTCAGTTATTTGACCGCCAGTAATAATATATATTTTTTTAAAAAGATTTTGTTCTGTCATATAATCCCCTCAATAAATTTAAACAATTTATTAAAAAATATATACTGCGAGATTGAAAATCACTAACAATGAAATAAACGCAATCGACCAACCAATAAAAATATATTTAAAGGATTTACGAAATTTTAATCCTTTAAGTACTCTTAAAGTTATTAATATTGCAACAATTGCTATTAATAATATTCTTATACCCAATATAACCACCTAATTCTAAATTTTATGTTTCCACCCAATAATCTTTTACCAATGATAACATCAATTAGGTAAAAAAACACAATTTAATAAAGAAGATATTATTAACTTAAAAATTTTATTTCCCCTGATGTTATTTTAATAATTTGTTTATTCTCATCTTCCACAAGAAGATGACCTTCAACGTCAATACCAATAATATATCCGATAGTTTCCTTATTAATCAATATTTTTTTATTTTTCCCATACATTGCTTCAAGATATTGGTTATAAAAATATTTAAAGCCATTATCAGAATAATTATCATATGCAATCTCAAATTCGTTAAGAAATTCAGTAATAATTTCTAGTCTTTTAGGAGATATGTTGATTATTTCTTCAATTGAAGTTGCTTTAGTTTGAATTTCATCCGGATATTTTATTTTATGTGTATTGATACCCACACCCACAATTAAATAGTGTATTTTTTCTTGATCACCCTGAACCTCACAAAGAATTCCTGCACATTTTTTATCATTTATATAAATATCATTAGGCCATTTAATTTTACTTTCAATCCCATACATTTTTTGTAATACTTTATTAACCACAATTGAGGTGATTAGTGTTACGTGATTAGCCTCTTTAATACTAAATAAAGGTCGTAATATTATACTAATCCATACACCCTTATCTTTTTCAGAGTACCAGTCCCTTCCTAATCTTCCTCTACCTTTTTTTTGTTCGCCTGCAACTACAACTGTTCCATGAACAGCTTTC
>CAZSSR010000230.1:0-1668 GCA_964609605.1 uncultured Bacillaceae bacterium
AAATCCTGCTTGTGTTGCTTCGTGTCCTTCAGGTGCAATATATAAACGTGATGAAGATGGTATTGTATTAGTTGATCAAGAAATGTGTAGAAGCTTTAGATATTGTATGTCTGGCTGTCCGTATAAAAAAGTTTATTTTAATTGGAAGACAAGCAAAGCAGAAAAATGCACGTTTTGTTATCCGCGGATAGAAAATGGGATACCAACTGTTTGTAGTGAAACATGTAGTGGTAGAGTTCGATATATCGGGGTAATATTATATGATGCAGATAAGGTAAAAGAAGTAGCTTCAACATCAGAAGATAAAGAACTTTATCATGAACATTTAAGTTTATTTTTGGATCCCAACGATCTAGAAGTAATTAAACAAGCAAGGAAAGATGGAGTTAGTGAAGACTGGATAGAAGCGGCAAAGGAATCCCCTATCTATAAATTAGTTGTTGAGCAAGGGTTAGCCTTGCCATTGCATCCTGAATATAGAACTTTACCAATGGTATGGTATATACCGCCATTAAGTCCAATTATGAATACCTTTGAAGTTAATAATATTGAAATGGATTCAAGTTTTCTTCAAATTGATAAGATGAGAATACCTATTGAATATTTAGCGAATTTATTAACGGCGGGGAATGTTGAAGCTGTAAGAAATGTTCTTAAGCGTTTAGCCACAATCCGTTATTATATGCGAGCTAAGAATATTGGAAAGGGTTTTGACAGCTCAATACTAAAGGAATTAAATTTAAAAGATCAAACAATAGAAGAAATGTATAAGCTACTTGCTATTGCTAAATATGAAGATAGATTTGTAATTCCTACATCTCATAAAGAAGAATTTAAAGATTTATATAAAGAGCAAGGAAAGGCTGGTTATGAATTATGAAAGATAACGAATTATTAATAATCATTTCAGTCTTGCTCCAATATCCAGATAATCAATTAGTTGTATTTTGTAAAAATGAAGGAATATCAGATATTGATGATCTTGATATATTAAATAAAATTAATTATTTTTTAGATTATTTTAACAATCGCACTATAGCAGAATTACAACAAATTTATGTTGATACTTTCGATTTTAACGAAGATATAAATTTATATATCACTTATTCGAAGGATATTGATGCGAAAGAACGTAGTGATAAATTAATTCAGCTTAAAGATTTTTACCGTAAAAATGATTTATTAATAGATAGTGAGGAATTACCAGATTATTTTCCTTTAATGTTAGAATTTATGTCTATAGTTGAAATTGATGTTGCAAAAGAATTATTTAAACAGCATCTTGAATCAATATATTTATTGAAGACAAAATTAAAAGATATAAACAGTCCTTATGAAAAATTGATTGATGCTTCTATACTGATAATAAATAATTTGAGAATTGATTAGGAGGGAATTAATATGAATTTTCTCAACCAATTTTTATGGGGTATTTATCCGTATATTATGTTTACATTATTCATTACAGTATTAATTTATAGATATAATAATGATCAAATTAACTGGTCAGCAAAATCAAGTGAATTTTTAGAGAAAAGTAAACTTAAGTGGGGAAGCATTCTATTTCACATTGGAATTATACTTGCTTTTGGAGGACATTTTATTGGCTTAATAATTCCAATGTGGATGACTGAAAAGGTTGGCATTACCGAGGAAATATATCATGCT
>CAZSSR010000231.1:0-1640 GCA_964609605.1 uncultured Bacillaceae bacterium
GGTCAAAATTGGGTTTGTCTAATATGTTTTTAATCTCATGAAGATTAAAATCTAGTTCTTTAAAATACATGATTTGTTGTAATCTTTCAAGATTATCATCACTGTATAGTCTGTATCCAGTTGTTGAATAACAATCCGGATTTAACAAGTCGATTTGATCATAGTAATGAAGTGTGCGCACACTTATACCAACAAGTACAGCTACATCTTTGATCTTATATTTCATATTATCACCCCAAAGATAATAATAAACTATAACGTTACGTTAAAGTCAACAATAATAATTTAATAAATTTCGTTAAGACATTTAATATGTTATAATTTAACTAAATTTAAAATAATTGTGGAATTATAATAAATACTTAGGAGCGATTAGATGAAAATAGCAATTTTTGATTTTGATGGGACTTTATTTCCAAGCGACACCTTACGATTTTTACTTTCATATTGGAAAAAGGAGAGATACTCAAAATTTAAGTATTATAAAACGTATATTTCATTAATGGGAATGTTTATGATTTATAAAGTTAGAATAAAATTTAATATTTCAAGTCAAGAGATGAAAAATAAGGCTTTGCAAAGCTTTAATAATATATTTACTGGAATGAATGAAGATGAAGTTGTTAATTATCTAAATAATTGTGCTGAAGGAATTATCAAGTTTTTAAATCCTAAAGTTGTTGAGGAAGTGCGCAAAGCAAAGAAAGAAGGGTATCATTTAGTATTACTTTCTGGCACATATGAACTGCTTTTACGAAAAGTTGCTGATTATTTAGAGATAGACACAGTAATAGCTACAAAAATGTATTTTAAAAACGGGTTATTTGATCAATATACTAAATTAGATATTATTAGTGGTTCTAAAAAGCTTGAACAGTTTAATAAATATTTTAAAGATATTAATGTAGATTTAGAATTAAGTTTAGCATTTGCCGATAGTTATTCAGATATTCATATTTTAAAAACTGTTGGGCAAGCAGTTGTTGTAAATCCAGACGACAAACTTAGGGAAATTGCTATTGAGAATGATTGGAGAATTATCTCTTAAAAGATATCAAATTGATGTCTTTTTTTTATTCTCAAGTAAATAATAGTTAATAAATATTCATTATTAATATAGTTAAAGTCATGTTAAAATAATGTTAAAGATTATTAGTTAAAACATATTATTTTTAGAAATGGATGGGACTATATGGACAATATTGAGCTAAAAAAGAAATACAATCTTAAGGGAAATCCTTCTTTAGGCTTGGCTGGTGCAACTTTTGGACTATTTGTTGGTTTTGCTGCGGTATCTTTATTTGGACCTGCTTCAAAGAGTTTAAATGAATCCATGGAAATGTCAGGTTTATTATTAGGTCTCTTAGTTGCTGCTCCTAACTTATCTGGATCGCTTCTTAGAATTCCATTTGGTGCATGGGTAGATAAAGTTGGAGGGAAAATACCTTTCTTAACATTGCTTAGCTTATCCATAATAGGCATGGCAGGATTAACGACAATATTATTTCTATACTATCCAGATAATTTAACAACATCAATGTATCCACTAATATTTTTCTTTGGTTTATTAAGCGGTAGTGGAATAGCAACTTTTTCGGTAGGGATTCCACAAACATCTTATTGGTTCCCCCAAAAAAAAC
>CAZSSR010000232.1:0-1624 GCA_964609605.1 uncultured Bacillaceae bacterium
ATTACAAAACCATCTACTAATTTATTAATTGATATTCAGAAAATTAAGGATGATTTAATTAATAAAATTATATTAGCAAATAAACAACACGATAAATGGAAAAGCCAGTTGGTTAGGAATGGGTACAAAAATAAAGATATAATAAAAAAGAATGGAAGCAAAGATCTTAAAGAAAAATGTGATCACTTAGAGGGTATTGTAGCGATTGGAACTTCCACCGGGGGACCTAAAGCACTTCAAGAGGTTCTACCAAATTTACCAGAGGATTTCCCCTATAGTATATTAATTGTTCAGCATATGCCTCCAGGGTTTACGAAATCATTAGCAAAAAGATTGAATTTAATATCAAAAATAAAAGTTGTAGAAGCTGAGGATGGTCAAAAAATATTTCAAGGTACTGCCTATATAGCGCCAGGAAATTATCATATGACTTTAGTTAAAGGGGTAAATGGTTGTCAAATAAAGTTAGATCAATCAGAGCCAGTTGGAAATCTTCGCCCATCAGTTGATGTATTATTTGAATCTTTAGAGTATATTGATTTAAATAAAATATTTGTTATTATGACTGGTATGGGTAGTGATGGAACAAATGGAATTATTAAAGCCAAGGATGAGAAAAAAGATATTTTAATAGCTGAGGATGAAAAATCGTGTATAGTGTTTGGAATGTCAAAGTCAGTAATTAAAAAAGGGCTTGCTGATGAAGTGGTTTTATTAAATGAGATATCTAATTCAATAATAAAAAATGTGAAAAAACAAAGGGGGTGTCAGTAATGGATATGAATCAATATATTGATATTTTTATTGACGAGGCAAAAGAACATCTTATTAAACTTAATGAATTAATCTTAGAATTGGAAAAACAACCTGATAATATTGAACATATTAATGAAATTTTTCGTTCTGCTCATACTTTAAAAGGTTCTTCTGCAACAATGGGCTATGAAAATATGGCAACGTTAACTCATGAGATGGAAAATTTATTAGATCTTATAAGAAACAATACAATTAGTGTAAGTTCTGAGATTATTGAAATAATTTTCAACTGTTAATTCAGATAATTTAATTAATATGATTAAGGGTGTTTCTAATTTATCTGCTTCTAAAAATATTCCATCAAAAATGAACTCAGATATTAAGATCAATGATTTTGATCAATATGAATTAACTGTTATTAAGCAGTCATTAGAAAGTAATTATTTTATATATAAAATAAATGTTAAAATAGACGAGACTGCTGTATTAAAAGCTGTTAGAGTATTTATGGTTTTAAATGAGATAGAAAAGTATGGTGATGTTTTAAAGACAATCCCAACTATAGAAATACTAGAAAATGAAGAGTTTGGTACCGAATTTACTTTAATTATTATTACTAAGGAAAATGAAAGTAATATTAAAGATACAATTAATAATATATCTGAGATAAGATCTGTAAACCTAACAAAAATTACAGCTGACAATTTAATGGATAATACTGACAAAGAAGTCATTGAAGATCTGGGTATACAAAAAACAGCTACTACAACTTCATCTGCAAAACCTCATAATAAAATGGTACGAGTTGATATTGTTAGACTTGATGAATTAATGAACTTATTCGGAGAGTTAATTATTGAACGTGGTC
>CAZSSR010000233.1:0-1589 GCA_964609605.1 uncultured Bacillaceae bacterium
ATTATAAGTATTTTATTGTTTTTTAATATGGATAATTCTCGCAAATAATCCTGAAAATCATTGTAAATATAGGGTCCTATATAAATGCTGTAACTATGAAAATTTTCTTTTGTGGTAATTTTTAGTTTTTCCATCTCAATACTTACCTATCTGTTCAATGTAATTCTTATACTGATTATCAATCTCATAATATGAATCTCCAGAAAATTTTTCAAAAAACTGATTAGCAATTTCCCATGCAACAACATTTTTAGCTACAATGCTTGCAGCTGGAACTGCACAAATATCAGAACGTTCAATTGTTGCAAGATATGGCTCCTTAGTTACGATATCAACACTACTTAACGGTTTATATAAGGTAGGAATTGGTTTCATAACACCTTTAATGATTATTGGCTCTCCATTAGACATTCCGCCCTCGATTCCTCCAGCACGATTTGTAGAACGATAAAACCCGATTCCCTTATCCCAATTAATTTCATCATGAATCAATGATCCTGGTAAGTTAGCTACTTTATGACCATAGCCTATTTCTATGCATTTAAATCCTTGTATACTTAATATTGCACTTCCTAATTTTCCATCTAATTTTCGATCCCAATGTACATGACTACCTAATCCAATAGGTACACCAAATACAATAACTTCTACTATTCCACCAAGTGAATCTCCAGCTTCTTTAGCTTTATCTATCTCTTCTATCATTGCATGAGATTTTTGAACATTAATACAACAAACCTCTGAATTATCTAAGTTTACTTGAAATTCATCAATATTAAAATTTTCAAACAAATCATATGTTTCAGATTCAATCCCACCAATATTTATAACATGGCTAATCAAATTTATTCCAAATGGAGTTATCAATTGTTCAGCTAAAGCACCCACGGCAACTCTAATAGCCGTTTCTCTAGCACTAGACCGTTCTAAGATATTCCTTAAATCTTTATGATTATACTTAATACCTCCATTAAGGTCGGCATGCCCTGGTCGAGGTTTAGTAACAACTTTACTATTATCAAAATCCGATAATTCAGCTGACATAACTTCAAACCAATTATCATTATCCTTATTTTCTATAACTAATGTGATAGGAGATCCGAGTGTTTTGCCGTGCCTAACACCGCTCATGATTTTAACTTGATCGCTTTCTATCTCCATTCTTTTTCCTCTACCATATCCCATTTGCCTCTTGTGTAATTCTATATTAATTTTATCTATGGATATATCAAATCCACTTGGTACTCCCTCAATAATAGCAGTAAGTTGTTTACCGTGTGATTCTCCAGCATTAAGAAATCTCATTAAGATCGCCCCCTTTTAAAAAATAAAAATAAAGCTTTAATCCCTTGATTTACCACAAATATTTTCAATATTTAATTTATACACTCTTGTTATATGTTGGTCTTTTTCAATATATCCTTTACCTTCTTCAATAAATTGACCGGAATATTTTTTTATTAACTCAAATAATGCTTTTTCTTTCTCTTCACCATTCACTTCAACGACCCTACCAAAAACAATAACACTTTTAAAGCTCATACTATATTCTTCTGCTAAAGTATTGTTTTCCCCTACGACACAAAAAG
>CAZSSR010000234.1:0-1519 GCA_964609605.1 uncultured Bacillaceae bacterium
AAATATTCCAACTGGCATTGCTATAATTAATGTTAGACCAATTATATACAATGTTGTAACAAACATAGGTACAATTCCTCCACCTGGTCTTGTTACCTTAATTTGAAGAGTATCATCCTGTTGATTATTTATTACTAGATTTGCTTCTTCAACAGAAAATCCTTCTATATTGATATCACTAATTTTTTTTACTATATCCCCCTCTTTTATCTTATATGTTTCACCTATTCTGTTAGTAGCATTTTTAACTTTAGAACTTTTTTCAATCTCAGCTATTGCAAGATATTGATTATTTTCGATTGTTACAGTTTCAAAAATTATTCCTAATTTATTCTCAGTTCCAGTAGTTGTCATAACCGATACATAATTTGTCTTTGAATCATAATCAGATGTTAAGAAGTCTATATTTATTACAGGTATTCCCTTTATAAATATAAAGCTTATTATTAACAACAATATTCCTATGGTAATGAATGTAGCTAATGCAATAATTCCGTAAGCTAAACTATCAAAATATTTTCGGTTAGATTTACCCTTCTGTAACGACTTGTTTCTATGTTTATAATATGATTTTGTATTGTTATCACTATTCATTAAATCACCCACTTTTAAAGGTATGATAAAAAATTATTTATTTATAATGTTTGAAGTTACTTTATTTACAATTAAGTTAATAACAATGATAAAAATAAAGAGTACAACACCGGTAGCGAAAAGCATCTCTTGATGTAACCCTTGAGCGTAACCCATTTGCATAATGATATTAGTGGTTAAAGGTCTTACCTTATCAAAAATACTCAATGGTATGCCTCCACTATTATTGCCTGCTACTAACATAACAGCCATAGTTTCGCCTATTGCTCTTCCTATGCCGAGGACGACTCCCGCAATAATACCTGATTTAGCAGCTGGAATAACTACTTTAAAAGTTGTTTGTATCTTTGATGAACCTAGACCATATGATCCCTCCCGATACGACTTGGGGACTGCGTTAATTGCACTTTCCGAGATAGCAACCACAGTTGGAAGAATCATAACAGTTAAGACTATTATGACAGCTAGCAATGATTGTCCTTGAGCTTGTGGTGATATCTTCATTATAAATGGCACTATAACTCCTAATCCAAAAATTCCGTATAATACTGATGGAATGCCAGCTAACAATTCAACAGCTGGTTTAACTACTTTTTTAATTTTATCTGATGCTATTTCTGCGATATAAACAGCAGTTAATAATCCAATTGGGACTCCCAAAATTATAGCACCGGAAGCTGCAAAAAAAGACCCAACTATCATATATAAAATGCCATACTTTGCAAGATTAGGGTCATCATTGTGTTCCCAATTTAATCCAGATATAAATTCCCAAAAAGAGTACGTACCTTCTGCATTACCTGGAACAAACGGCTGTAATCCTTTATAAAACACGAAAAAAGCTATTGCTACAATACTCATAATAGCAATACTTGCATTTATTAAAAACCATTTTTCTGCTAGATAGTTCACAATATTTCTTCGT
>CAZSSR010000235.1:0-241 GCA_964609605.1 uncultured Bacillaceae bacterium
ATGTTAGTTATAGTAGCAAATTTCCATTTATACCCATTTGAAAATAAAAGATTATTTGCTTTTTGATTAGCAACTTCTGAATATAATCGTGTATTATTTGTTAAAAAATCATAGCTATTTGTAATGGTAGCTGGGTCTATTCCTTTACTATAATCAACAACAAAAAATGAAGTTAAATTATCTTCAACTGAACTAATAAAATGTTCAATTTGATTATATTCACTTGAAAATATATTATTAT
>CAZSSR010000235.1:251-1500 GCA_964609605.1 uncultured Bacillaceae bacterium
TTACGAGTTAATAATGTTTGTTGTTGAAACTTAGTTGTATAGTTGTTATAAACAGGCGTACTTTTACAACCACCGTTTGGTTCAAACGGGCTATAGCTGACAGAATTTAAACTACCAGTTCCGCTTCCATTTGATAAAGTTCCTATTGGGAATAACACAGTCATTTATTACACCTCATATAATTTTTTAGCTCCGCCCTATCTGTCGGAAAACAGGCCCTCTCGAATCTATATCCCGTAACACATGATTAATAACAATCTGTCCAGAAGCACCCTTTGCCATTACATTTTGAATATCAGCCTCAGATAAAACATTAGCAATATAGATAGCTTGTTGTCCACTATCCCTTACATAACCACTAACACTATTATCACTAATATTTTCACTTGGAATAACTAACTCTTTACCAGATTTATTATCACCTAACATTGCAAAAGATAATCCATTTGTTATACCACCACTTGCAAATCTTTTAAATGACTTGATGTTAGGTAATATTCCACCATTAGCTCTTGGTACTACTAATGCTGTATTCAATGAAGTATCAAATCCAGAATAACCAGCAATATCAGCAGGAGCTTTATATCCACCACTAAGTGCATCTAATCCCATCATTACTAATTTCATAGCAAGCCATTTTGCAATAGCTTCATTTATACCATCAATTAAGCTTTTAAAGAAATCTTTAAAAGACTCTTTAAGATTTTTAACTGGATTTTCAAGATCATTAATTTCACCATTCATATTACGAATTTCTGAATTAATTTCTCTTAATCTTGTCCCTTCTTCTTCACTAAATAATTTTTTAGTCCCATTAGCTGTTATTTCATTACGTTCTTGTTCTAATTCTTTAATAGAACCTTCAAGATCAACAACTTCTTGTTGCTGAGTTTGGAATCCCATAGTAAAATCAGCAAACATTGAACCAATACCTTCAGCAAATCCAGTTGAAAAATTAACCATAGAATCAACCATCATTTTATGGTAGGATATAGCACTTTCAGACATTGATTTGTAATAATCATAGAGTATTTCATTAGCTCTTTTTCTTTTTTCATCAACTTCTAAAATTGCAAGTTCTGTTTCTAATATCTTATCTGCTTCTTTGCTTTGTTTATTTAGTTTTTTATAAACATCTTCTTTTTCATTTGCTTGTTTAATATCTAAATTTAAAATATCTTTTTCATAATCTAATATTTCAACTTCATGATCTCCACCTTCAATTTGCAATCTTTTAATTTTAGATTCA